>CAZPJO010000039.1:0-12613 GCA_964586895.1 uncultured Roseicyclus sp. | reverse complement strand
AACATCCACCGCCCGCATTGGGTCTGGGGCAATGCCGAGATCTTCGAAGAAATCGGCATGGGCATGCCCACCAACTGGGACGAATTCTTTGCAGCCGCCGACGCGATGCAGGAAGCCGGCTACGTCGCCGTCGCCCAAGGCGGTCAGGCCTGGCAGGAAGCCACGATCTGGGAAGCCATCGTTCTTTCCATCTCGCCCGAGCTTTATGAATCCGCGCTCATCAACGCAGACATGGATGCCCTCGGGTCCGCCGAGATGGCGGAAAGCTTCGAGATCTTCCGCCGTGTCCTCAGTTACGCCGACGATGGCTATGCAGGCCGCGACTGGAACCTTGCCACCGCGATGGTCATCAACGGCGAAGCCGGGATGCAGATCATGGGTGACTGGGCCAAGGGCGAGGTCATCAACGCCGGCTTGACCCCGGGCGAAGAGGTTCTTTGCTCCGTTGTGCCGGGCACTGATGGTTCGTTCCTGTTCAACACCGACTTCTTCGCAATGTTCGAAGTGGGTGATGACGCGCAGGCCGCGCAGACCAACATGGCCGCCGCTGCGATGTCGGTCAGCTTCCAGGAAACGTTCAACCTTGCCAAGGGCTCGATCCCGGCGCGCACGGACGTTCCCGCAGATAACTTCGATGCCTGTGGCCAGACGTCGATGGCCGACCTTGTCGAAGCCACTGAATCCGAGACGCTCTTCGGATCGCTGGCCCACGGCCATGGTCAGCCCGCTTCGGTGCAGGCCTCCTACATCGATGTCGTGACGCAGTTCGCAAACTCCGACATGACGTCGGAAGCGGCTGTCGAAGCTCTCGTGGCTTCGGTTGGCAGCGCGCTCTAAGCGCAATCGACGCTGATCAATTGGGCGGCGCCACAAGCGCGCTGCCCATCTTTTCTCTCTGCCAGCCCACCCGTGTTTGACGCTGATCGGTCGCTTGCCCAAGCACTGACATCCGTTGGCTCACCCTAAGCCGCCTGGACCCATGCGAACCCTCAAAACATATCTCCCGCAACTGACGCTGCTGCCAAGCCTCGTGCTGATTGCGGTCTCGGTTTACGGCTTCATCGCGCTGACCTTCGTCATATCGCTTACCCGGTCGCGGATGCTGCCACGGTTCGACCGTTGGGAAGGCTTCGACAATTATGCCCGCGTCTGGAACCATCCCCGCTGGGACGTGGCGATGGACAATTTCGCCATCTTCGGCATCCTCTACATCGGCGGGACACTGGCCATTGGCCTGACCCTTGCGATCCTGCTTGATCAGAAGATCCGTGCCGAGGGCGTCCTGCGGACCATCTACCTCTATCCGATGGCGCTGAGCTTCATTGTCACCGGCGTGGCCTGGCAATGGCTCATGACACCGGACCTTGGGCTAGAGCACGCGTTCCAGACCTGGGGTTGGGAAAGCTTCGAGTTTGACTGGATCACGCAATCCGACATGGCGATCTACTGCATCGTGATCGCAGGCGCCTGGCAGGCCAGCGGCTTTGTCATGGCATTGTTCCTGGCCGCCCTTCGCGGCATCAATTCCGAGATCATATCTGCCGCCCGGATCGACGGCGCGTCGGGTCCGGCGATCTATTGGCACATCATCATCCCCGCCCTGCGCCCCGCCTTCCTGACCGCGATCGTTGTGCAGGGGCACCTTGCGATCAAAAGCTACGACCTCGTCGTGGCATTGACCCGTGGCGGGCCCGGCTTTGCAACCGAATTGCCCTCGACATTCATGTATGAATTCACATTCTCGCGGAACGAAATGGCCATGGGCGCAGCAAGTGCGGTGATGATGCTTGTGCTGCTGACCGTGCTGATCGTGCCATACCTGTATTCGGAGTTGCGCAATGACCGTTGATGCTCGGCGCCGCTTCGACTTCAGCCGGATCGCGGTTTACCTCGTGCTCCTGCTGGCGGCGTGCTTTTTCCTCCTGCCGCTGATCGCGATGGTCTTCACCTCGCTCAAGACCATGCCCGAGATTACCGGCGGCGCCGGGTTCGAAGATGCCACCATCCTGTCCCCGCCAAGCGTCGTGTCGTTCGAAGCCTGGGGCCTTGCATGGTCCTCGGCCTGTATTGCAGTGGCGTGCGAAGGGCTGCGCAGCTACTTCTGGAACTCGATCCTGCTTGTGATTTTCGCCGTCTCGATCTCGGTCGCGCTTGGTGCGATCAACGGCTACGTCCTGTCGAAATGGCGGTTCCGGGGTGACAACATCATCTTCGGCATGCTGCTTTTCGGGTGTTTCATCCCATTCCAGATCGTCCTGATCCCGATGGCCCGCGTCCTGGGCATCCTCGATCTGGCGGGTACGCTGGGGGGGCTGGTGCTGGTCCATGTCTGCTACGGTATCCCGTTCACCACGCTGTTCTTCCGCAATTTCTATGTCACGATCCCGGATGAACTGATCTCGGCGGGGCGCATGGACGGCGCAGGGTTCTGGCAGATCTTCATGATCATCCTCGTCCCGATAAGCTGGCCGATTTTCGTGGTCGCCATCATCTGGCAATTCACCAACGTCTGGAACGACTTCCTGTTCGGGGCGTCCTTCGCGGGCCCCGACACACGCCCCCTGATGGTGGCGCTCAACAACCTCGTCAATACGTCGACGGGGACCAAAGCTTACAACGTCGACATGGCCGGTGCGATGATCGCCGCCTTGCCGACCATGCTCGTCTATATCGTCGGCGGCCGCTACTTCTTGCGCGGCCTGACGTCAGGCGCGGTGAAAGGATAATCATGGCCGCCCTCAGTATCGACAATGTCACCAAACGGTTCGGCACCACCGAGGTTCTGAGCGATGTTTCGATCGGCATCGACCCCGGCGATTTTCTCGTTCTTGTCGGGCCCTCGGGCTGTGGCAAGTCCACGCTTCTCAACATGATCGCCGGGCTGACGGAATTGTCCGATGGCGAAATCCGTCTTGAAAAGCGTCGCATCGACGGGCTTGAACCCAAGGAACGCAACATCGCCATGGTGTTCCAATCCTACGCGCTCTACCCCGCGATGACGGTTGAAAAGAACATCGCCTTTCCCCTGCGTATGGCCGGTATCGACAAGGCCGGGCAGGCCGCGAAGGTGGGCGAAGTCGCCGAATTGCTTCAGATCGGCCACCTTTTGAACCGCAAGCCCGCCGCTCTTTCGGGGGGGCAGCGGCAGCGCGTCGCGATGGGCCGGGCGTTGGTGCGTGATCCCAAGCTGTTTCTCTTTGACGAGCCGCTGTCGAACCTCGACGCAAAGCTGCGCGTGGACATGCGCACCGAGATCAAGCGCCTTCACCAACGCCTTGGTACCACCATCGTCTACGTGACCCACGATCAGGTCGAAGCCATGACCATGGCCACCAAGATCGCCGTCATGGAAGGCGGCGCAGTGCAGCAATTCGGCACCCCGGCCGAGATCTATGACCACCCCGCCAACCGCTTCGTCGCGACCTTCATGGGCTCGCCCGCGATGAACCTGCTCAAGGGGCAGGTGACGGGTGACATGATCGACCTTGGCGGCACTCGCCTGCCGATCCCGCCCAATGCCGTGGGCCTTTCCGATGGGCAGAAGGTCGAACTTGGCCTGCGCCCGGAATGGTTCGGGACCGAACCCGGGCCCGACACCGTGCCGATGGCCGGGCGCCTCGACCTGGTGGAACCCACCGGCCCCGACCTCTACGCGGTGATCGAAGCGGCGGGGCAGATCCTTACCGCACGCCTTCCGGCCCGTGCGGATATCGGCGGACCGGGCGAGATCGATCTGCATGTCGATATGCTCAAGGCCGTCGTGTTCGATGCCGAGACCGGCAAATCCCTGATGGCAAAAGACTGACTCAATCAATGGAGCCGACCCCATGAAGGGACTCGACAAAGGCACAATCCTGGTGACCGGCGCAACCGGTGGCATCGGCGGCGCAATCGTCCGCCACCTGATCGCTGAGGGCGCGCAGGTTCTGGCCGCGGGCCGTGATGCGGAAAAACTCGACGCGCTGGCCAAGGAGACTGGCTGCGACACCGTCGAATTCGACCTGACATCCGAAGACACCGTCCGCGGCGCCATCGAGGGCCGCGATATCTATGGCGTGGTGAATTGCGGCGGCTTCGGCGGCGAGATCGCGACGCCGATGGAAACCGACATCGACGTTTTCGACAAGGTCATCTCGATCAACGCGCGCGGCGCACTTCTGGTCACGAAATACGCTAGCCGCGAGATGATCCGCGTCGGAAAAGGCGGTGTGATCCTCAACGTTTCAAGTCAGGCGTCGCTGGTGGCGCTGAAGGGGCATATCTCCTACGGCTCGTCCAAGGCGGCGCTCGACAACATCACGCGGGTCTCCGCGATGGAGCTTGGACCCCATGGCATCCGCGTGAATTCCGTGCATCCGACCGTGGTCATGACGCCAATGTCAGCCTGGTATTGGGGCCGGCCCGAAATCGAAGGCCCGTTTCTTGACACCATGCCCTTGGGTCGCTGGGCAACCGAAGAGGAAATCGCGGCCCCGGTCGTCTTCCTGCTCAGCGATGGGGCGTCGATGATTTCCGGCGCGGCGCTTCCGATTGATGGCGGCTTCACGGCGGTCTGACGGTGGGGGGCTGCGCAACGAAATGGTTTCGTTTGTAACGAGATTTTGCTAGCGCAAACTGCATGACCCAATCCGATTTCCATCTGCCGCATTTCCTGCCCTACCTGCTCAACCAGGCGGCAGAGGCGGCCAGCCATGAATTCCAGACCTATTACCGGACGCGTTACGGCATGCTGCGCACCGAATGGCGGGTCGTGTTTCACCTTGGCTGCTACGGCAATATGTCGGCCAAGCGGGTGTGCGACCTGACCTCGATCCACAAGACCAAGGTCAGCCGCGCGGTCGCTGCATTGGGTCAGAAGCGCTTCCTCTCCCGTGCCGAGACCGAAGCCGATCGCCGGGTCGAGCTTCTGTCCCTGACCCCCAAGGGCAGCCAGGTCTTTGACGACCTGTCGCAAGCCGCCGCCCGGTTCGAAGCGTCTCTGCTCGACGACTTGTCCCGCGACGAGATCCAGCATCTTCGCGCAGCTTTGCTGAAACTCTCGGGGCTCGAACACCGCCGCACGTGATTAGCACCGCAGCGCGTATCGGGCGAACGGCCACCTGCCGCATCGGCGGATGAGGTGAATGTCCTGTGCTGGCCAACCCTGGCGACCTTAACCAATTTTACCCCGATCCGACACCCTATTTGGATGCCGATTACGGGGACGCGTCCTACGGTGCCGTCCTGCCGTGGTATCTCGCGCCGGGTGGCGCATCTATTGTTGGCCGACCGGGCTGACCGGACCTTACATCAATGTCACCATGTCCGACGATGCGGGCGTGGACCTGTCCGGTGCGTGTGCGACCTCGGATGACTGGGCCGCGGCCCTTGCCGAGGTTCAGGAAACTCTCGGTCTCGACGCAGCAATGGCACTGGACCCAACCGCGCACCGCCCCTATGCGGGCACCGACAACAGGCAACGCCTTCTGGCCGAAACGCAGATCGACACCGGCCAATCCAACCTCGAAGACGACCAATTCCGCAAGGCGCTTGGAACAATTCGGCCCCCTGCCTAATCCGTTCACCGCCCCCCGCCAGCCGTTTTGTCGCCGGTTTCATCGGCTCGCCCAAGATGAACTTCGTCACGGGCACAATGGCCGAAGACGGGCGTTAGGTCGGTGCCAGCGGCGCCGGGGTGCAGATGGACGCCGCCCGCTTCAACACGCGCCCGAACCCGGCAGTCGAACTTGGCGTCCGCCCCAGACACACGTCCCCCTCCGATGGCGGCATCCTGCTCAGGGTCCGCGCGGTAGCGCAATTGAGCACCGAAATCGTCGTCTACGGCGCCGTCGACGAGGCCGAAGAATTCGCCATGCAAGTGGCCGGGCAGGTGAACATTCAATCCGGCACCGTGCAACATGTCGCCATCGACGCAAGCTCCGCCCGACTGTTTGATCTCGACACGGGCCTCTCCTGCGCGCGTTGACCCGGCTCGTCCGACGCGCGACGCGGGGGATGGAGCGACTACCCCTCCCATCTTTGTTCCATGAAAATGCAAAATCGTACCCGTGCAGCCGGGCGGCCCCAATTCACGCATGCCCGCGATTTCAACTGGCCCAATTTTTCTTGCGAAAGCTCGCTCCCGCGACCGCCATGTTCTGACTTGACGCGAGTTATGGAACGTTCCAAATATTATCTATCGGAACGTTCCAAAAATACCGGAGGCAGACATGCGTTGGGGATTGATCGGGGCCAGCACCATCGCGGCCGAACACATGATCGGTGCGATCCGCGCCTCGGGCGGGCATATCGCCTGCGTCATGTCCTCTGACCCCAACCGCGCCAGCAGCTACGCCACCGAACACCAAATCGACCGGGGCGTGACCGACCTTGACGCTGCGCTGGATGGTGTCGATGCCGTCTACATCTCCACCACCAACGAAAAACACCTGCCGCAAGCCATGGCCGCCATCGCTGCCGGCAAACACGTGCTGTGTGAAAAGCCGCTGGCGATGAGTGTCGCCGATGCCGTCACCATGGTGCGCGCTGCCGATGCCGCAGGCGTCACATTCGGCACCAACCACCATCTGCGAAATGCGGGCACCCACCTTGCCATTCGCGACCTGATCCGGTCCGGGCGCATCGGAAAGGTCCTGTCCGTTCGCGTTTTTCACGCCGTCTACCTGCCGCCCCATCTGCAAGGTTGGCGCATCGACAACGCGCAGGCGGGCGGCGGCGTGATCCCCGACATCACGGTGCATGATGCCGATACCGTCCGCTTCCATCTGGATGAAGACCCGACCGAAGTCGTCGCCATGAAAGCCGCCTCGGGTCTGGGGCAGGGCGTCGAAGACAGCGCGATGTCTGTCTGGTCCATGCCGTCGGGCGCCATGGTCCACACCCACGAAAGCTTCACCCACGCCCATGCCGGAACCGGGGTCGAGGTGCATGGAACCCAAGGCTCCATCATCGCGCGCGGTGTGATGACGCAACAGCCCATCGGCGAGATCACCCTGCGTTTCGACGGGGGCGAGCAGGCCGTCGATTATTCCGACCATTCTCTCTATGCGCGTGCGGTCGACCTTTTCACCAAGGCCTGCGCGGGCGAAGGCCGTCCCGCCGCCGATGGGGTGGATGGCGTCAAATCCCTCGCCGTTGCCGCCGCCGTCAATCAGGCCGCTGAAACCGGCAAACGCACGTCCGTCGATTACCACGGGATCTGACATGTCCAAGCTTGTCACCGCCGCGAAGGCCGTCGCCCGCATCGCCGACAATTCCGTCGTCACCGTGTCCAGCTCCTCGGCGCTGGGCTGCCCGGACGCGGTGCTGCAAGCTCTCGGCGCGCGCTTCGATGCCGAAGGGGCGCCGCGCAATCTGACCACAATTCACCCCATCGCCGCCGGTGACATGTATGGCGTCAAAGGCGTGGACCATATCGCCAAGGACGGCCTTCTTGCCCGCATCATCGGCGGCTCTTACCCCTCCGGCCCTTCGTCCCTGCCAATGCCCGCGATATGGCAAATGGTGGTCGAAAACCGTGTCGCCGCTTACAATGTGCCCTCCGGCGTCCTGTTCGATATGCACCGCGATGTGGCCGCGCGCCGCCCCGGCGTGCTGACGCAAGTTGGGCTGGACACTTTCGTGGACCCAATCCGCGAAGGCTGCGCGATGAACCCGCGCGCCGAGGCGGCGCCCATCGTGCACCGCACCGAATTTGACGGCGACACCTGGCTTCACTTCCCCAATATCGTGCCGAATGTCGCCATCATCCGCGCGACCACGGCGGATGAAAACGGCAACCTCACCTATGAACACGAGGGTGCGTATCTTGGCGGCCTCGACCAAGCCATCGCCACCCGCAATCACGGCGGCCTAGTGATCGCGCAGGTCAAGCGCATGACCGCCGCCGGATCGCTACGGCCCCATGACGTCCATGTCCCGGGTCATCTTGTCGACCTGATCGTCCTCGCCCCGGATCAGAAGCAAACGACCGAGACCCCCTATGACCCGGCCATCTCCGGCGAAATCATGCGGCCGTGGTCCTCGTTCTCCCTTGCCGATCATGGCGTCGAGAAAATCATCGCGCGGCGCGCCGCGATGGAACTCAAGCGCGGCATGACCGCCAATCTCGGCTTTGGTATCTCCGCCATGGTGCCACGCATTCTGCTGGAAGAAGGCGCAGAGCAAGCCGTCACATGGGCCATCGAACAGGGCGCGGTGGGGGGCATGCCGTTGACCGGGTTCGCCTTCGGCTGCGCCTCCAATGCCGACGCCTTCGTGCCATCCCCCAACCAGTTCACCTATTTCCAGGGCGGCGGTTTCGACGTTTCTTTCCTGTCCTTCATGGAGGTCGATGTGGATGGCAATGTGAACGTCTCCAAACTCGGCAAAAAGCCCTACCTGACCGCAGGCTGCGGCGGCTTTGTCGACATCACCGCCCACGCCAAAAAGATCGTCTTCTCCGGCTATTTCGAAGCGGGCGCGCAGCTTGACTTGTCCGACACCGGTTTGCGCGTCACAAAGCCCGGCAAATTCACCAAGATGGTCGAGGCCGTTGAACACGTCACCTTCGCCGGTCGACGCGCGCGCGCCCGTGGCGCCGATGTGCTTTATATCACCGAACGTTGCGCCATGCGCCTTGGCGAAAACGGCCTTGTTGCCCATGAAATCATGCCCGGCATCGACCCCGACCGCGATATCATTGCGGCCTCCGGCGGTCGTGTCGCCGTCGCCGACAACGCCACCACCATGCCTCTGTCGCTCCTGCGCGACGCGCCCATGGGGCTGGGCTTATGAGCGCCGTTCACCTCGATTTCGATGGCGCCATCGCCCATATCCGCCTCGACAATCCGTCGAAACTCAACGCGCTGACCATCGACATGTTGGCGCAACTGGAACAGGCCTGCGCCACCCTCGAACGCAGCCCGCACATCCGGGCCGTGATCCTCATGGCCGAGGGCGACCGCGCCTTCTGCGCCGGGGCCGATATCAAGGCCTGGGGCGCACTCAGCCCGACCGATTTCGCCCGCAATTGGGTCCGCGAAGGCCACCGCATCTTCGACCGGTTCGCGCGCCTGTCGATCCCGACCATCGCCGCGATCAACGCGCCCGCCATGGGCGGCGGACTTGAACTCGCCGCCTGCGCTGACATCCGCGTCATGGCCCCCATGGCCACGCTTGCCCTGCCCGAAGCGCAGGTGGGCATCGTGCCGGGATGGGGGGGCACCAACCGCCTCTTGCGCCTTTTGCCGGAGCCGGTGGTCAAGGAAATGGCACTCTTCGGGCGCAAGTTGACCGCCGACAAGGCCTGGTCGTTGGGCTTTGTGGCCGAGGTGGCCGAAGACCCGTTCACCACCGCCCGAACCATCGCGGAACAGGCCGCCACTGCCAGCCCGCGCGCCCACGAAGTGACCAAGTTTCAAATCCACGCCGCCGTCGGCGAAGACCGCGCCGCGCTGATCGAAGCGCTGGGCGGTGGCATGATCGGGGCCACCGACGACCGCGCCGAAGGCGTGGCGAGCTTCCGTGAAAAGCGCAAACCAGAGTTTCCGGGGAGCTGATCCAGACCAACATGAGCGATGCGGATATCATCATCGTCGGGTCCGGCATGGGCGGGGCGACACTTGCGGCGGGGCTGAAGGGGTCCGGCCTGCGCGTGCTGTTGCTCGAACGTGGCCAGCCCTTGCAAGACGGACCGCAGGCCCGCGATCCGGTGGCGATTTTCCGCGACAGCCACTACCGCCCGGACGAGACCTGGCTCACGCCCGAAGGCACCCGCTTCAATCCGGGCAATTACGCCTGTGTCGGCGGCAATTCCAAGTTCTACGGTGCCGTGATGATGCGCTATCGCGAGGCGGATTTTTCGCGCTGGCCGTTCGATCACGCGACGCTCGCGCCCTTCTACACCCGTGCCGAGGCGCTGTATCAGGTGCGCGGTGACGCTGGCGCAGATCCGACCGAACCGCCCCATGAAGCGCCCTATCCCCATCCGCCCGTCCCGCACGAGGCCGCGATCACCGACCTTGCCGCCCGTCTGACGCGCGCGGGCTTGACCCCGTCGCCGCTTCCGCTCGCCGTTGATCTCGACCGGTGGCTGGCCCGCGCGTCGACCCCGTGGGATGCCCATCCCGACACCAATGGCGGCAAGCTTGACGCCGAAACTGCGGCGCTGGCCCATGCATTGGAAGACCCCGATATCACCCTGCGCACCGGCGTGACCGTGCGTCGGATCGAAGCCGAAGGTGCCCGTGTCACCGGCCTACTGACCTCCGCCGGTCGCTTGAGCGCGCCGCGTATCGTGGTTGCCGCCGGGGCCGTGCACACCGCCGCTCTGCTGCTGCAATCGGCCAACGAGGCGCACCCAACCGGCATTGCCAACCGCTCCGATCAGGTCGGGCGTAATTTCATGAACCATAATTCCAGCGCCGTTCTCGCGCTGAGCCATCGGCGCAACCGTTCGGTTTACCAAAAGACGTTGCAGATTAACGATTGGTATGTCGAAGGCCTTGGAAACGTTCAACTTCTCGGGCGCGTTTCCGCCCCTATCCTCGCCGCTCAAACCAATCTGCCGCGTCCGCTTGCGGCGCTGATCGCGAACCATGCCATTGATTTCTATGCCATGTCCGAAGACCTCCCCAACCCCGATAGCCGCGTCACGCTGCGCGGCGATGACATCGTCCTCGACTGGAAGCGATCGAATTGGGACGCGCATCTGGCGCTTGTCGCGCGGCTCCGGAAAACGCTCAAATCCGCTGGCTTTCCCGTCGTGTTATCCAGGGCCTTCGACCGTCGCACGCCCTCGCACCAATGCGGTACCGCACGGCTTGGCACCGATCCCGCGACCTCCGTTTGTGACCCGCACGGGCGCGCCCATGACCTTGATAATCTCTACATCTGCGATGCCGCGCTTCTACCGTCCTCCGCCGCCGTGAACCCGTCGCTGACCATCGCGGCGCTGGCCTTGCGGCAGGCAGATCACCTGAGGAACGCGGCATGAAAACAGCCCTCATCACCGGTGGCCAGCAAGGCATCGGCCTTGGTATTGCACAAGCATTGCACAACGCGGGCTGGCAGATCGCAATCGCCTCGGAACAGCCCTCTGCCGACCTGCCGTTTCCGGTCAGCTATCACCAACACGACGTCCGCGATATCGATGCGATCCCCGCGCTTCTCGACGCGGTCGGCCCGATCACCACCTTTGTCTCCAATGCGGGCGTGGGGGCGCTGAGCCGGGGCGATCTGCTTGATATGACACCCGAAAGCTTCGACCGCTGCATGGCGGTCAACACCCGTGGCGCTTTCTTTCTTGCACAAGAGGTGGCGCGGCGGATGCTGTCCATGGGCGCACACTCCTACCGCTCGCTGACGTTCATCACCTCCGGCAGTGCCGCAATGGTAAGCCCTGATCGCGCCGAATACTGCGCCTCAAAGGCTGCCATTGCCATGCTGGCGCAAGCCTTCGCCGCACGCCTCGCGTTGGATGATATCGGCGTCTTCGACATCCGCCCCGGCATCATCGAAAGCCCACTCACCGCCCCTGTTGCCGACCGCTACAACGACCTTATCCCCGATCTCGTCCCTGCTGGCCGCTGGGGCACAGCCCGCGACATCGGCGAGGTTATCGTGCCGCTCGCGCAGGGGCATTTCGCCTTCGCCACCGGCGCGCAGATCCCTGTCGACGGCGGTCTGTCGATCCACCGTTTGTAGAGGCGCGGAATGTCCGAATCCTACGATTTCCTGATCATCGGCGGCGGCTCCGCAGGCTCGGTCATCGCAGCGCGCCTGTCGGAAAACCCCGACGTCTCCGTCTGCCTGTTGGAGGCTGGTGGCTCCGACCGGCATCCGTTTTTCCACCTGCCTGCGGGCTTTGCCAAGATGACCAAGGGCATCGGGTCGTGGGGTTGGACCAGCACGCCGCAAAAACATATGCAAAACAAGGTCTTTCCTTATACGCAGGCCAAGGTGATCGGCGGCGGATCGGCCATCAACGCGCAAATCTACACCCGTGGCCATCCGCTCGATTACGACGAATGGCGGCAAAGGGGTTGCACCGGTTGGGGCTATGACGACGTCCTGCCCTACTTCCGAAAATCCGAAGATAACGACACCTTCGCGGGACAATACCACGGGCAAGGCGGCCCCCTTGGCGTCTCGAAACCCGCAGCCCCCCTGCCAATCTGCGACGCCTATTTCGAAGCCGCGCAGGCCTTGGGTATCCCGTTCAACCAAGACGTCACCGGCGATGTGCAAGAGGGCGCGGCCTATTACCAACTGACCCAGAAAAACGCCCGTCGCTCCTCTGCCGCGATGGCGTTCCTGCACCCCAACAAGCACCGCCCGAACCTGAGCGTGAGGCTTGGCGCGCAGGTGCGGCGCTTGCTGTTTGACAAGGGCAGGGCGGTCGGGGTCGAAATGCTGGACCGCGCGCTCATCCATGCGGGCACCGAGGTGATCCTGTGCTCCGGCGCCATCGGTTCACCGCGCCTTCTGCAACTTTCCGGCATCGGCCCCGCCGACCATCTGCGCGCGCTGGGCATCGACGTGCTGCTTGATCAGGCGCAGGTCGGCGCGAACCTGCAAGATCACCTTGATCTCTACTGCATCGCCGAGGTCTCCGGCCCGCACACCTATGACC
>CAZPJO010000038.1:7995-12731 GCA_964586895.1 uncultured Roseicyclus sp. | reverse complement strand
GACCGCCGCCAATGACGATCAGGTGGTCGGGCCGGTCGCGCAGATCGAAGATCGTCTCGTTGGTGTGGTACGGCACATCGTCAAGGCCGGGGATCGGCGGCACGAACGGACGCGATCCGGTGGCAATCACAAAGCGACGCGCCTTGATCGTGTCATCACCCGCCTGCACCTCGGTGTCCGAGATGAAGCGTCCGAATGCACGGATCACATGGACGCCAAGGCCTTCAAACCGCTCCTGGCTGTCGACGGGCTCGATCTCGGCGATCACGGCCTGCACATGATCCTTGGCGGCCGCGTAATCGGGCGCGGGCGGATGGCCCTGCACACCGAACGCGGACTGCGCGGTTTCATGGGCCTTGTGACCCGCCGCCAGCAGGGCCTTGGACGGAACGCAGCCATAATTCAGGCAATCGCCACCCATCTTGTGGCCTTCCAAAAGGACAACCTTCGCGCCCATTTGGACCGCGCCCGCCGCAACGGACAACCCGCCCGAGCCTCCGCCAATGACGCAGATATCCGTCTCGATCATGGCCATGGGATCAGCTCTCTTTCTTGCCGCGCAGGGCTTTCAAGGCGACCGGCAAAGCCGCCAGCGCACACAGCCCAAGGATCGGCAGCAGAACCTGCGGCTCGAAAATGATGCCGAGGTTCGGCGTCTCGCCACGGGCGAACACTTCGCCAAGGCCTGCGCCCACGGACGTATAGACCACCGCACCGGGCATGATACCCAAAAACGTTGTGATCATGTAGCGGCGCAATGGCACCTCGAACAAGGCAGGCAGGACATTGGCCACAAAGAACGGAACCGCAGGCACCAGTCGCAGAAGAAACAGGGCGGACCACTGATTCTCGTCAATCGCATCCTTGAACCGCTTCGTCATACCTTCCGAGCCTTCCAGCCGTGCGCCGATCCGGGATCCGAAACTGGTCTGGGCGGCCAGGAAAATTGCGGTTGCCCCGATCGTGGCGCCGGTGATGTTATAAAGCGCGCCGGGGAATGTCGCGAAAAGGAACCCCCCGGTCAGTGTCGCAATCGTCGCCCCAGGCAGCGAGAACGCCACGATCAGCGCATAGGCCACCACAAAAAGACCGGCCGTCAGAAGGTAATTCGCGTCGCGGAATGCGATCAGCGCCTCGCGATTGTCGGCCAACGCCTGAAAGCTGAGGTAATCGCGGAAGAAGTAATAGCCAAGGCCAGCCCCGATCAGAACGGCGGCCAGTGGCAGGTAGCGACCCATTGAAGAATTTGGCGGTTGTGACACGCTGTCCGACATCTCGATCATTCCTTGTCCGTAGAGTTGGACCCTAGATGCGCCATTGCGCGCAAGCGCGATATCCCTCCTCACGCGCCAGTGATGGGCCGTGACGCGCAGGCAGGTTTTCGTGACCTTGGCTGCGAAAACCCGTAACAATCGCATGCGGGGTGTTTCAGGTCCGGGGTGGAATGCGTGGAAAAGGTATTGGTAAGCGCCTGTTTGTTGGGCGCAAGGGTCCGCTATGACGGCGGGGCCAAGACGCTGGACGATCCGCTTCTGGCCACGTGGCGCAGAGAGGGTCGCTTGATCAGCCTGTGCCCCGAGATGGCCGCAGGCCTGCCCACCCCGCGCGCCCCGGCCGAGATCGCGCCGGGCGCCACCGCCGATGCCGTTCTGCGCGGTCGCGGGGCGATCTATGACAATGACGGGCTTGATATGACACGCGATTTCGCAAAAGGCGCCGACCTTGCCCTTCAGGTCGCGCAAGAGCACGGATGCCGCTTCGCGCTTCTGACCGATGGCAGCCCCTCCTGCGGCTCGACCCGCATCCATTCCGGCGAATTCAATGGACAGACCCACGCAGGCCAGGGCGTCGTCGCCGCACGGCTTCAGGCCGCAGGTATCCGCGTCTTTGCGCCCCATCACCTCGCAGCCCTCGCCCGCGCCCTCGAAGATGCGGAAAATTCCACATCTTGAGCGCTGTGGTTTGTTGACTCCGCCGCGACCATTGCCTATTGGCCGGGCTTCAAACGTTTTCATGCCGTTTGAGGGTCGCATCCGGCGCCCTCCGGCCCACTTCAATTCGGAGCGAGACCCATGTCCAAACGCACGTTCCAGCCGTCGAACCTCGTACGCAAGCGCCGTCACGGGTTCCGTGCGCGCATGGCCACGAAAGCCGGCCGCAAGATCCTGAACACCCGCCGCGCCCGCGGTCGGAAGTCGCTCAGCGCCTGATCGGCCTGACATGTCAGATTTGACGCCTCCGCCGAGCCCTGCCTCGCCGGAGGCTTTTTCTGTTGAAACGCTGCGCAAACGCGCCGATTTTCTGCGCGCCGCCTCTGCACGCCGGGTGCCCGCCCCCGCGTTTTTGCTGCAGGCGCGCGAACGCACACCCGCCGAAGTCTCCGATCAAAGCGACCTCATCCGCATCGGCTACACCTGTTCCAAAAAGGTCGGCAATGCAGTCGCCCGCAACCGTGCCAAACGCCGTCTGCGCGAAATCGCGCGCGCCGTTCTGCTCACCCAAGGCCGCCCTGGATGGGATTACGTGTTGATCGGGCGGCGCGATGCCACCGCAACGCGCCCCTTCGCCGATCTGCAAGCCGATCTGGTCCGCGCCCTCAAAAAGGTGCACGGATGAGCCCGCTGGCCTTTGTCGTCTCGCTTCCCATCCGTCTCTACCGCGCCGCGATCAGTCCCTGGCTCGGCTCCAACTGCCGCTACCACCCGACCTGCTCTGCCTACGCGATGGAGGCCCTGCGCAAACACGGCGCGTTCAAAGGCACATGGCTCGCCGCTCGTCGCATCGCCCGCTGCCACCCCTGGGGCGGCTCGGGCATCGACAACGTGCCTGACTAGGGCATCAACGCATGATCGGGCGGGCTCGGGGCGACACCGCGCTTGTCCGAGGCCTTGCCCTGCAACGTCAGCGACAGGTCCCTTAGAAACGACTGATCTGCGAAATAGAACCGGTGGCTCGCATGATCGAGCGTGCCACCGCTGTTGACGTAATCCCAGTAACGGCTGGTGCAATCCACATCTGTGAACCCACTCGCCGTAGGATGCGGCAGCCCTGCCTTGCCGATCCGCGATCCGACCCGCTTGATCCCCGACGCCAGACCCAATGGGCCATCCTCGATGTTGTAGTAATTGGTGAAATGGCGCGACCACGCCCCGAATAATTCGCTCGACCCTTTCCCGGCCACAAAGCCATCGCGGCGCACATCACCCGCGAACACGCAAATCCTGTCGAAGGGGCGTCCACCCAATCCGTTGAGGCAGGTCTTGAGCGCATAGGCCCCCATCGAATGGCAAATCGCATGGACCTTCTGCTGGCCCGGCAGGTCGCGGATCGGACCAGCCCCATCGTCATATATCGAACGCGCCGTGCGCCGCACCTTGTCATGGTCTTCGATGTATTTCTTCAGCGGCCCACCCTGCCCGGTCGGCCAGGCAAAGCCCACCACATCCCCCCGAAACCCGTGTGCCTTGAGCCCCGCCTTCACCTTCCGCAGCGACCACAACATGCGCGTGACCGGCGTGTTGAACCCGTGAATGAAAATCGCCACCCCATCCGGGCCGATCTGCGGCTTCAACATGTTGAGCCAGGTCGCCTGATCTACGGGTAAGACCGCGTTGCGGCTTTCATGCTTGAGAACGAAATAACTGCTCGTGGGCGCGACATCGTTGCCAAATGTGCCCTTGGCCGCGTTGAACGCGCGACGTGTGAAAAAGAAATGCATGGAAAAACTCCCTTAAAATAAGGGTGCGTTCTACCACAATTCAGCGTCTTCCCAAAATCGAGCCGCTCCTCAATGTCGTTCAAACGTAATAATCACTTCGCCAATCGGCACGCCGAACCGGCTCATATACGCCCGGTTCAACACCCGATCCTCGCTCAGCAGCCACATCCAATCGTCAAACGTCACCCGCAGCGTCTCGTTGCCCGGGATCGGCAGGTCGATGGTATATTGCCAGTTGAAGGTATCGCCGCGCTCCTGCCCCGTCGCCGTGCCGATCACACCCGGCGCTGTGCCCTCCCACGTCTCGGGCGAGGTCTGCCGCAATGTCCAGATGCGCTGCTCGGTGGAGCCGTCTTCATAGATGAAATCCTCCACAAGGCGCAGGTGCTCACCGTCCCATGTGCCGTGGATATCGACCGTGAACCGGCGGCGCACTTCGCCGAAAACGTCCTGAAACTGCCCGTGGGCGGTCAGGTGGCCGTCGAAGAATTCTTCAAGGTTCAATTCCCGGTCGCTCAGCGGCGCATCGGTCAGCGACGGGCGCCCACAGGCGGCCAGCGCCCCCAACACCACGATCATCAAAACGCGTTTCATCATCATGGCTTGTCACCTAATGCATGGCACGCGGCGGGCAAGTCACCTTGACGCAGACGGCCTGCGCCGCCTAGCTGCGCCCATGCTCGATTCAGACAATGACGATATCCACCCGCTCTTTCATGGCGCGCCCTCGACGACCGAGTTCAAGAAGCTGCGCAAACGCCTGATCCGCGACACCCGCGACGCGATCGAGCGCTATGGCATGATCCGCAAGGGCGATCGCTGGCTGGTCTGTCTGTCCGGCGGCAAAGACAGCTACACCCTGCTGGCCGTCTTGACCGAGTTGCAATGGCGCGGGCTTCTGCCGGTCGATATTCTCGCCTGCAACCTCGATCAGGGGCAGCCAGGTTTCCCTGCGACTGTCCTGCCCGATTTTCTTGAGCGTATGGGTGTCCCGCACCGGATCGAATATCAGGACACC
>CAZPJO010000038.1:6818-7985 GCA_964586895.1 uncultured Roseicyclus sp. | reverse complement strand
CCTATTCCATCGTGATGGACAAGGTCCCTGCGGGCCGCACCTATTGCGCACTCTGCTCGCGGCTGCGGCGCGGCAACCTCTATCGCATCGCCCGCGAAGAAGGCTGCTCTGCCGTTGTGCTTGGCCATCACCGCGACGACATCCTCGAGACGTTCTTCCTCAACCTCTTCCATGGCGGCAAACTGGCGACGATGCCGCCCAAGCTGGTCAATGACGAGGGCGATCTGATGGTCCTGCGCCCACTGGCCCACGTCGCCGAGGCCGATTGCGAACGCTTCGCGCAGGCGCTGAATTATCCAATTATCCCCTGTGATCTCTGTGGCTCGCAAGACGGGCTGCAACGCCAGCAAATCAAAGGCATGCTCGATGAATGGGAGGCCCGAAGCCCCGGTCGGCGCGGCAAGATGTTCTCTGCGCTGATGAACGCGCGGCCCTCGCATCTGCTGGATCCGGATCTGTTCAACTTCGCGGCCCTCGCCCCGCAGGCGGACGGCCTGAATTCCCACGATCCTGACGCTGAGAACGTGCCGCGACTTTAACGCGACTTAAACCTTCGCTCGGCTAGGCCCTTGGGAAAAGTGGCCAAAGCAGGGGAAGACATATGGCACGACCACAGATCGCGATGGCGCATCGGATCGGCCACCATGCCCGATGGGGCCTTGGCCGGATCGAGGTTCTGGCGCTGTTTCCCCTGATCGTGCTCACCGCCGATTGGTTCGGCTTCGCCAATATCGCGCTTGTGACCGCCTTCGGGCTGTGCGGGTTACTGGCCTGCGCCCTGATCCTTCCCGCGCGGCGCGCAGACGTTGCGGCGACGCGTGATGCGGGCAATGGTAAGGCCGCGCTTCTCGATGCTCTCGAAACAGTCGGCCTGACCGAAGGCCGTGACACAATCTGCCTGATGATCGAGATCGACAAATGGTCCGACATCACCGCCACATGGGGCTTCGATACCGCGCAGGACATCGCGCAGCGCACCGAAGACCGCCTCAAGACCGCGCTGCGATCGGGGGATGTGATGTGCAAACTGGGGGATGCGCGTTTCGGCGTTGTGCTGGCCAGCATGCCCACCGCGCGGCTCGGCATCCGCGACACGATCACCGCGCGCCTGTCGCAGGTCGCGCACGAGCCGCGACAGCAGGTTGCCGTAGCTCGACGATGTGGACG
>CAZPJO010000038.1:0-6808 GCA_964586895.1 uncultured Roseicyclus sp. | reverse complement strand
CCTGCGGCTCAGCGTCGGGATCGGCCATTCGTCCTTACGCCGACGCGCCGCCAAACCGGCCGATGCCACGCTCAAGGCTGCCGAAGCCGCCCTGACCGAGGCGCAATGCCAGGGCCCCGGCACAACGCGCGCCTATACCGACGGTATGGGCCGCGCGCGCAGCGCCTTATCGCACCTGTCTGCCGAGGTTGAAGATGCCCTGCATTCCGGCGCCATCGACGCTTGGTTCCACCCACAAATCTGCGCCAAGACCGGGGCCATTGCGGGGGTGCAGGCCGTTCCCTACTGGGAGCATCCCAAACACGGCCGCCTGTCCGCGCCCGAGATGGAGCTTGCCCTCAAGGCCTCCGGCCAGATGCGCCACTTCGGTCAAACGATGATGCACCGCGCTCTCAAAGCTTTGGGCCGTTTCGATGCGGCGGGCGCGCATGTTCCCTCCGTATCGATCACCCTGTCGCTGGAAGAGCTTCAGGATCCGCGCCTCGTTGATACACTCGCCGCCGAGGCGGACCGCTACGACCTCGCGCCCAACCGGATCGCCATTGAAATCAACGCCGACGCGGTCGCACAACAGGCCGACGATACGGTTCTGGCAAACCTCACACAACTTGAGGCCAATGGATACAGGCTTGACCTGGCAGCTGCGAATTTCGGCTCCGTGCCGCTCCTCGCCCTTCAAAGGTTCTCGGTGGATCGCATCAAGATCGACCATGCGCTCGTCATTGGCATCCACACCGACCCGCAAAAGGATCAGGCCCTGCGCGCCATCATCGCGCTCGCCTCGGCCATGACCATGCAAACCATCGCCACCGGCGTCGAAACCCGCGAAGAAATCGCGCATTTGGCCAAGCTGGGATGCGATCACGTTCAGGGTTTCGGCATCGCCCGGCCCATGCGCGCCGATCAGGTCGCGGATTGGGTGCGCGCCCGCGACACCGCGGGCAAACCGATCCGCCTCGACGACCGGCGCGCCGGTTGATCCGGACCGCAATGTCCGCCGACCCGAATGCCCCCCAAAACCACGCCCACCGCGCCGATTTCGCCCCTTGACCTTCCGCCCCCCCTTCTGTTGAACCGCGTGGGATTGGCTCGTTCCCTCTTGGATGGGTCCAAAGCCTTCTGAGTAAGGGCAAACACGCGGGGAGGTATCGCCGAAATGGACGATCAGAACAGAAACCTGATCCTCGCCACAGGCTTGAGCTTTGTGGTGATCCTTGTGTGGTTCCTCCTGTTCCCGCCGCCCGAGCCACCGGTCGACGACCCCAACGCCATTCCGCCCTCGGCCGAAACCGGCACCGACGCTGTGCCCGGCGGCACCGATATCGCGCTCACGCCCCCGTCCGAGCAGGCAACCACCGCCGCCGCTGGCGCTGAGGACACCCCGGTCGAAGTGGCGCTTGCCGAAGCCGCCCGCATCGAGATCGAAACACCCGCCGTCGAAGGCTCCATCTCGCTTCTGGGCGGACGCATCGATGACCTGTCGCTGCGCAATTACTTCACCGAAGTGGACGGCGATGAAATCGTGCGCCTGCTCGCCCCCGTCGGCAGCGACGACCCCTATTACGCCCTATACGGCTGGCGGCCCTCGGCGGGCATGACCTACGACGACGTCCCCACCTCCAACACCCCGTGGGAAGTCGAAAGCGGCGATACCCTTACCCCCAACAGCCCCATAACGCTAAGCTGGGACAATGGCAGCGGCCTGATCTTCCGCCGCACCATCGAAATCGACGAAAACTACATGTTCGAGGTCACTCAATCGGTCGAAAACACGACCGATGTCGAAGTGAACCTTGCCCCCTACGGCATCGTGGCGCGCCACGGCCTGCCCTCCGATCTGCAAAACTTCTTCATCCTGCACGAAGGGGTCGTGCGCAAAGTCGACGGCCAGCTCGACGAAATCGCCTATGATGACCTGCCCGACCTCGACCAGATCGCGCGCGAAGGTGCCCCGGCCGAACTCGTCGACGTGGAGGCCAACGGCTGGATCGGCTTCACCGACAAATACTGGATGACCACGCTGATCCCCGAAGACGGCCAGGGTTTCACCACCGTCATCAAATACGTCCCCTCCGCCGACATCTATCAGACCGAGGCGCGCCTGCCCTTCATGGCCATCGCGCCCGGACAAAGCGCCGAAGTCACCACGCAGCTTTTCGCAGGCGCGAAAGAGGCCGAGGTGATCCGCGATTACGAAAACGCCGAACCGGGCTTTTTCGCCGGGCTCTTCGGGGCCGAGCAGGACGCCGACCGCCCCGAGGTCGCCCGCTTCATCGATTCCATCGATTGGGGCTGGTTCTACTTCCTGACCAAGCCGATCTTCTGGTTGCTGCATTGGCTCAATGGGCTGATCGGGAACATGGGCATCGCCATCATCGCGCTCACCCTCATCATCAAGGCGATCCTGTTCCCGCTGGCCTACCGCTCCTACGTGTCGATGGCCAAGATGAAAGAGCTTCAGCCCGAGATGGAAAAGCTCAAGGAAAGCGCCGGCGACGACCGCGAAAAGCTCCAGAAAGGCATGATGGAGCTCTACAAGAAGAACAAGGTGAACCCGGCGGGCGGCTGTCTGCCGATCCTGCTGCAAATCCCGATCTTCTTCTCGCTCTACAAGGTGATCTTCGTCACGCTGGAATTGCGCCACGCGCCCTTCTTCGGCTGGCTCAATGACCTTTCCGCGCCGGACAGCTCGTCGATCATCAACCTCTTCGGACTGCTCCCCAATACCGCACCCGATCCTGAAAGCATCCTGGCACTGATCTTCATCGGCATCCTTCCGATCCTTCTGGGCATCACCATGTGGCTGCAACAGAAACTCAACCCCGCGCCCACCGATCCGACACAGGCGATGATCTTCGCCTGGCTGCCGTGGGTGTTCATGTTCATGTTGGGCGGGTTCGCAAGCGGTTTGCTGGTCTACTGGATCGCCAACAACACGCTCACCTTCATGCAGCAATACGCGATCATGAAAAGCCAAGGCTACACGCCCGACATCTTCGGCAATATCCGCAAGGGCTTCGCGAAAAAACCGAAGGGCGAGGGATGACTTGGACGCTCGACCGGATCTGGCGCTTCCCGATCAAGGGCATCGGGGCCGAGCCGCTGGATCAGGTCACGCTGTCCCCTGGCCGCCCCCTGCCACTCGACCGCGCCTGGGCGGTGCTTGAGGCCGGCGGCGATGCCTCCGACGGCTGGCGCGCGTGCCGCAACTTCTTACGCGGGGCCAAGGGGCCGTCGCTGATGGCAATCACCGCGCGCACTGACGGCGCAATTCTGCACCTGTCGCATCCCGACCGCCCCGACATCGCCATCGACCCGACCCGCGATCACGCGGCCCTGTTTGATTGGCTCGCCCCGATCTACCCCAGCGAACGCCCTGCGCCCGCTGCAATCGTTGCGGCCCCGCCCGAAGGCATGAGCGATGCGCCCTTCGCCTCCATCTCGATCCTGAACGCCGCCTCCCTGCGCGCGCTCGGACAGAAGCTTGGCCAGGCCCTCGATCCGCGCCGCTTCCGGGGCAACCTCCTGATCGAGGGGCTGGCACCCTGGGAAGAATTCGACCTTGTGGGAAAAACCCTGTCCATCGGCGACGCCCGGCTTGAGGTGGTCGAGCCCATCACCCGCTGCCGCGCCACCGAAGCCAACCCCGACACCGGCCACCGCGATGCCAACACCCTGCGCGGCCTGGAAGACGGCTGGGGGCATCAGGATTGCGGCGTCTACGCCATGGTGCGCAGCGGCGGCCCGATCGCGCGCGGCAACACGGTGGCCCACACATGAACGCCTTACCCTTCCCCCTCGCCGATGCGCCCGATGACGCCACCGCCGAGCGGGGCCGCAAACTCTTCGCCGCAGGGGCCGAGTTCCTCAAAGGCGTCGTCGCCATGGACGGCCTGCCCCCCGCCGACCGCACCGAAGTCTGCTTCGCGGGCCGCTCCAACGTCGGGAAATCGACGCTGATCAACGCGCTCACCAATCGCAAAGGCCTTGCCCGCGCCTCCAACACACCGGGCCGCACCCAGGAAATCAACTATTTCACCCTCACCGACAGCCACTATCTCGTCGACCTGCCCGGCTACGGCTATGCCGAGGCACCGCTTCCGGTCGTCAAGCAATGGCAGGCCCTGCTGAAGGCCTACCTGCAAGGCCGCGCCACCCTGCGCCGCGCCTTTGTCCTGATCGACGCGCGCCACGGCGCGAAACCCGTCGATGACGAAATCATGTCGCTGCTCGACGTGGCCGCCGTCCCGTTCCAGGTCGTCCTGACCAAGGCCGACAAGGTCAAGGGCAAGGATCTCGACGCCTCGCTCGCCCGCACCCGTGCGGCCCTTGCCAAACACCCCGCCGCCTTCCCCGAACTGATCCTGACCTCGTCGGAAAAAGCCGACGGCATCGCCACCCTGCGCGCCACCATCGCCACATTGTAGCCCGCGGTTAAGGGTCTCGCGCCTGCCCCATCTTTGCTTTCCAAATACCTCGGGGGCTTTGGGGGCTGGCCCCCAAGTCATCGCCACCATACCCTCGCGCCCGACCCAACGCGATTCCGGCCTGCGCATGAGAAAACAAATGACCCGCGACTACCTCGCCACCGCCCGCACCCTGTCCGAGGCGCTGCCCTACCTGCAGCGGTTCAATGACGCGACCATCGTCGTGAAATTCGGCGGCAACGCCATGGGCGACGATGCCGAAATGGCCAGCTTCGCGCGTGACATCGTGCTTCTGCGGCAGGTCGGCGTGAACCCCGTCGTGGTCCATGGTGGCGGGCCGATGATCAACGACATGCTCGCCAAGCTCGGCATCGAAAGCCACTTCAAGGATGGCAAACGCATCACCGACGCCGCCACGGTGGAAGTCGTCGAAATGGTGCTCTCGGGCCGCGTCAACAAACGCATCGTGCAGGCCATCAACGCCGAAGGCGGCAAGGCGGTCGGCCTCTCGGGCAAGGACGCCAACCTGATGCTCTGTGACCCCGCCGACCCCGATCTGGGCTTCGTGGGCGAACCTTCCTCGGTCGATCCGTCCGTCCTGAACAACCTGTTCGAAGATGACATGATCCCCGTCGTCGCCCCCCTCGGCATCGGCCGGGGCGGCGAGACGTTCAACATCAACGGCGACACCGCGGCCGGTGCCATCGCCGCCGCCCTGCAAGCGGACCGCCTGCTTCTGCTGACCAATGTCGCGGGCGTCAAGAATGCCGACGGCGATGTCGTCACCGAACTCAGCGCCGCAGACGTCGACGCGATGACCGCCGATGGCACCATCGCGGGCGGCATGATCCCCAAGACCGAAACCGCGCTCAAAGCCGTGCGCGCGGGCGTGCGCGCCTGCACCATCGTCGATGGCCGCGTCCCCAACGCCGTCCTGCTGGAGCTGTTCACCGAACACGGTGCCGGCTCGATGATCCGGGCGTGACGCGCATGGATTACGACACCATCGCCCGCGCCGCGTCCGCCCATCACCTGACCATCGTCGGGGCCTTCCACCCGACCGCCGAAGACGGCGCGCCCGAAGGCACCGGCACGCTCCTGCTCCTTGCGCCGTCCGAGCCGGGCTTCTGGGCGCATTTCAACACCGAACCCGAAGCGCGCGATGGCCTGCCCGACCCGATGGACCGCTGGTCCACCCGCGTGATCACCGGTATCGCCGACACACTCGACGCGGCCGCCCTGTTCCCCTTCGGTGGCCCCCCGTGGCACCCGTTCATCGCCTGGGCGCGCAAATCCGGCTCCATCCATGCAAGCCCGGTTTCGCTTCTGGTGCACAATGACCAGGGCCTGATGATCTCGTTCCGGGGCGCGCTGGCCTTGCGCGACACCATCGAATTGACCCCGCCACGCCTCACGCCTTGCCTGATGTGCGCCGCACCCTGTGAAACCGCCTGCCCCGTCGATGCGCTCAGCGAGGATGGCTACGATACCGCCGCCTGCCACGCTTTTCTCGACACGCCCGCAGGGGCTGATTGCATGGAAAACGGCTGCAAGGCGCGCCGCATCTGTCCGGTCAGCCAGGACTACGCGCGCAGCCCGGACCAATCGGCCTATCACATGCGGCAGTTCCACAAATGACCCGCACCCTCATCCTGATCCGCCACTGCAAATCCGACTGGACGGCCAATCAAGAGGACCATGCCCGCCCCCTGAACCCGCGCGGCCACCGCGCCGCGCCGCGCATCGGGGCCTTCCTCGCCCAACAGGGCCTGACGCCCGATCAAGTCCTCTGCTCCGACGCGCAGCGCACGCAGGAAACCTACGCCGGCATCGCCTCTGCCCTGCCCGGCGCGCCCGCGCCGACGCTCTCGCGCGCGCTCTATCTCGCGGCGCCCGAAACCATGCTCAGCGCCGTGCGCGCGGCCACCGGCACCTGCGTGGCCCTGATCGGCCATAACCCCGGCATCGCCGCGCTGGCGTGGCACCTGACCGACCCGGCGCCCAATGATGAACGCTTCGCCACCTATCCCACCGGGGCCACCACGATCCTGCGGGTCGATACAACATGGGCCGACCTCACCGCAGGTGCGCTCACCCACTTCACAACCCCGCGCGACTTGCCCGACCCGGGCTGACCCCTGCCCCTTCACCTTTTTCCAAATACTCAAAAGAAAACGCCCGCCTTCTTGCGAAAACGGGCGCCTGTCTCTTGCTGCGATCTGTGCGGGGTCAGTGGCCCAGGATCTGGCTTAGGAACAGCTTGGTCCTGTCACTCTGCGGGTTGGTAAAGAACGGCTCGGGCTCGTTCTGCTCTACGATCTGGCCCGCATCCATGAAGATCACACGGTTCGCGACCTGCCGGGCAAAGCCCATCTCATGGG
>CAZPJO010000037.1:0-12755 GCA_964586895.1 uncultured Roseicyclus sp. | reverse complement strand
AACCGGAATGCCTTCGTCGGCGGCCAGTTGCACGGCGGGCCCGATGGCGGCGGCGTCCTGAGCCAGGATGATCAAGGCATCGACGCCTTGCGCGATCAGGCTTTCAACGTCCGACAATTGCCGCGATGCGGACGATTGCGCATCCGACGACAGGTAGCCAGCGCCAGCTGCGTCCAGAGCCGCGACGATGGCCGCTTCGTCGGTCTGCCAGCGCTCTTCCTGGAAATTCGACCAGCTGACGCCAACGGTGATGTCCTGTGCGAAGGCGGCCGTGGTGGCCATCATCGACATGGCTCCAGCGGCCATGATGGATTTGATATTCATGTAGTCCTCCCATGTGATATGCGCCGACCTTTTGGCGTTCGCCCTGTCGGGCCGTGCGCAGACTCAAGGTCTAGCATGTTTTTTTCGTGACACAAATTAAATATGCTGCTTAACCTTGATTGGGGGCGTGCGGCCCGGATGCAGCTTTGATAACACTGGCATCAAGCACGGGGGCACGCGGAAAAGGGCCCGGTGCCTGTGCCGGAAATGGGGGCGTCTGAACACCATGCTGGATCAACGGGAAAGCGGGCGACATCAGGTGTTTGAAGCGATCCGCACCGCGCAACAGATCGCGCGCATCGACATCGCCAAACGCACCTCGATCAGCCCCGCAACCGTGACGGCGATCACCTCTGAATTGTTATCGGCGGGCCTGATATCCGAATGTCTGCCCGACCCGACGGCGGGCGCGGGCAAGCGCGGGCGCCCCCGGGTCGCGCTGAGCGTGCGGGGCGATGCCTTCCTGATCGCGGGAATGAAAATCGCCGACCGGACGATCACAATCGTCCTTCTTGATTTCGTGGGCGAGAGCGTGGGCGAATACACCCATCCGTTCCCCCAAAGCCGGATGGAACCCGACAGCCTTGCCGCCCTTGTGCACGATGTCCTGCAAAGCGCCTGCGCCACCAACGGTCGTGCGATGTCCGAGGTTGCGGGCCTGGGCCTTGCCATGGCGGGGCTGATCGATGCCGAGCGAAACTTCGTCTATTGGTCGCCAAGCCTCAAGCAGCGCAATGTCGAATTCGGCGCAGCGCTCGCCAAGAGGCTTCCAATGCCGGTCTTCCTCGACAACGACGCCAACCTCGTGGCCAAGGCCGAACAGCATTTCGGCGAAGGGCGTGGCGAGACCGATTTCATCGTCATCACCATCGAGCAGGGTGTCGGCATGGGGATTGTGATCGACAACAAGATCTACCGTGGTGAACGCGGGTGCGGCGCGGAACTGGCCCATACCAAGGTGCAGCTTGAAGGGGCGCTCTGCCGCTGTGGTCAACGCGGATGCCTTGAGGCCTATGTCGGCGATTATGCCCTGCTGCGCGAGGCCGCCGTTTGCGGGCAAGACATCCCCCATGACAGCATCGCCACCCTCTACGCACATGCCAAATCCGGCGATCCGACCGCGCAACGCATCTTCGAACGCGCGGGCCGGATGCTGGCCATGGGGCTTGTGAACATCATCAACATCTTCGATCCGAAGCTTGTGATCCTGTCCGGGCAACAGGCCTCGCTTGACGTGTTCGATGCCGAACAGCTGCGCAATTGGGTGAAAGCCAGCGTCGTGCAGGTCGACGCGCCTTTGCCGGAAATCGTCGTGCACCGCTGGGGCGATCTGATGTGGGCCAAGGGCGCCGCCGCCTATGCGATCGAGGCCGTCACACGCCTCAAGTTGAAGGCAATGTCACGCGATGCGGCCTGATCTGCTTGCCATAACCTGCGCCCTGGTGCTGCCCCTTCTGTCCGGTCTTCCGGCGCAGGCCGACCCCCTGTTCGCGCCGCGCGACATCGCCCCCCACGCCTATACCGGCGGCTGGGAATTCTTCGTCGGCGGCGGCTTGTCGAGCTTTGATTGCAACGGTGACGGCTTGCCCGAATTGTTCGCCGCCGGCGGCGAGGCCCCGGCGCAGCTTTTCCTCAACCAAAGCGACACCACCTTGCGCTTTGAACCCGTCGCAAGCCCCCTGGCCCTCACCGGCGTGACCGGCAGCTACCCCCTCGACATCGACAGTGACGGGTATATCGACCTTGTCCTTCTCCGCGTCGGGCAGAACCGGATTTTCCGGGGCGCCGGCGCGTGCGCCTTCACGCCATGGGATGGCCTCACGCTCCCCGATGACGACAGCTGGACCACCGCTTTTTCCGCAACGTGGGAGGCGGGACAAAGCCTGCCGACGCTGGCCTTCGGCAATTACGTTGACCGCGCCAATCCCGATGGCCCCTTCGGCACCTGCGCGGCCAACGCGCTCTACCGCCCGCACGATGGCACCTACGGCGCGCCGATCGAACTTGCCCCCGGCTTCTGCGCCCTTTCGATGCTGTTTTCCGATTGGGCGCGGCAGGGGCGGGCCGATCTGCGGGTGTCCAACGACCGCCATTACTACGTGCGCGACGGGGCCGAACAATTGTGGGCCATGGATGACCCGCCCCGCCTTTACACCGAGGCCGACGGATGGATGCGGCATCAGCTTTGGGGCATGGGCATCGCTTCGCAGGATATCGACGGCGATGGCTTGGCCGAGGTTTACCTGACCTCCATGGGGGATCAACGCCTGCAAGCGCGCGATCCGGGCGCGGATGGCCCCACCTATGTCGATGCCCCCTTTGAACAGGGCGCGACTGCGCATCGTCCCTATACCGGCGGCGACGGGCGGCCCTCCACCGGCTGGCACCCGGCATTTGGCGACACCGACAATGACGGCCTGGTTGATCTTTTCGTGACCAAGGGCAACGTGGAACAGATGCCCGGAAGTGCCATGGACGATCCCAACAACCTTTTGCGCGGTCTGCCGGATGGCACCTTTACCGAGGTCGGGCTAGAGGCAGGCGTCGCCACCATGGCCCGCTCGCGTGGCGCGGTCCTGAGTGACATGAACGGCGATGGCCTGCTGGATATCGCAATCGTCAACCGTGGTGCCCCGATGGAACTGTTCGAGAATGTGACCGAGGGCGCGGGCGCGTGGCTTTCGGTTGATCTGGTGCAACCCGGGCCGAACCCGCGCGCGGTGGGCGCCATCGTCGATCTGCGCGCCGGGGACAGGTTGTGGTCACAGGAGCGGAGTGTGGGTGGCGGCCACGCGGGCGGCAGCGCCGGGCCGCTGCATTTCGGGGTTGGCGGGGTGGATGCAGTGCAGATCACCGTCCATTGGCCCGACGGCACCCTCAGCCAATTCGCCGATGTGCCCACCAATCAGGCCCTGACGCTTCGCCGCCCCTGATGCGCCCCTGCCGTGCGCCTAGCGCGCGACCTCAAGCCCGCTCGGAACAGCGTCGGGGATGCCGTATCGCCCCAGAAGCGAGGTCTCGTCGCTCAACGCCCCCAGAAACGCGATAAGGTCCGCGATCTGCGCCTCACTCAAATCCTGCGGTTCCAGAACATTCGCCGCCGCGATATCGGCCAGCGCCTCCGCGTCATCCATCACGCGCCAATCGTCGGCCCCGGCCAGATCGGGCAGGATCACCTGCGACCTATCATAGGCATAAAGGGACGCGACCGGATCAAGATGGTGCCGGATCACCCCCTCCAACGTGGCATAGGCGCCCGAATGCCCGTAGGGCGCGGTCTGCGCCACATTGCGCAGCGACGGCGTGCGGAACGCAAAGGCATCGGCCGGATCGCCCGTCACCCGCATCCGCCCCACATCAAGGGCGTGATCTTCGAACCGCGCGGCTTTGCCCGGCCCAAGCTGCGGCATGGCGATGGCGTGAAAGGCGTGATCGGTCTGAAACTGGCCCGCATGGCACCCCGCGCACCCGGCCGCGCCATAGAACAAATCCATTCCCCTCCGCGCCGCTCCGTCCAGGGGGGCTTCGCCGCGCAGGTGGCGGTCAAACGGGCTGTTGTCGGCGCGCCATTCCACGGCGATGAACTCCGCCAGAAGGTCCGAGATATCGGTGAAACCGACCCGGTGCCCGGCCCCGTAAATCGCCTCGATCCGCCTGCGGTATTCGGGCACCGCATCGACCCGCGCCGCGATCTGTTCCCACGCCCCGCCATCCAGCGAAAGATGCCCCAGCCGCACCGATTGCGCGATCGGGTTTTCGGAATAATGGCCCGCCATTTCGTCGGCGGACAGCACCGGGAACATCGCCTGCGCCGACAGGACCGAGGCAAACCCCTCGGCCATCGCATCCCCCAATGGCGTGCGGATCCCGTTGGGGCGCGTCGCGTCGGCCTCCAGCCTGCCGTCGTGGAACATGACGCTGAACTCTTCCGCGCCAAGGTTGAACAACGCGGGCGAATGGCGCGGGATGCGTTGCTCGGGCAGATTGTCCGCGTCCACCCGCCGCTCCGGGCCCAGACCCACACCGCCATCCCCCAACCCCAGCGACAGCCCATCGGACGTCGCAAAGCGCGGATGATGGCACGTGGCGCAGGACACCTGCGCATTGCCCGACAGGATCGGATCGTAGAAAAACAACTGCCCCAAGGTCACACGCTCGGGCGCGACCACGGCGAATTCGGCCATCTCGAAATCAAGCGGCCCGCTTGCATCCGCCCCAAGGCTCTGCGGCACGCCCATCAGCGTCCCGGTGACACAGATCGCGCCCGCAAATCTCATGCCAACGCGCCTTTCACAGCCGGGTAAAGCGCCCGATATCTTGCATAAGATTGCTCATACGCGTCCCGCAATCCGGCATCCGGCGCGATCTGCTCGGCCACCTCGGGCTGCGTCATTGTCTCGGCCACGCTCCGCCCGTCGCCCACCATCGCCAGACGCACGGCCCCCAAGGCTGCGCCCAACTCTCCCTCCGCCGGGCGCAGAAGCGGCAGGTTCAGGATGCTGGCCAAGGCATGCAGCCAAAAGCGCGATTGTGTGCCGCCGCCCACGGCCAGAAGATGATCCACCTGCGCCCCCGTCGCGCGCAACGCCTCAAGCGAATCCCGCAGTGCAAAGCCCACGCCTTCCATCACGGCGGCCGTCAAATCCGCCCGATCCTGCGCGATATCAAGGCCCACGAACGCGCCCCGGATCCCGGCGTCGTTATGCGGCGTCCGCTCGCCCGACAGATACGGCAGGAACAGTGTCGCACCGGGCGCCTCGGGGCGCTCGGGCAGGCGCGCGGCCAGATCGCCGGGCGCTTCATCCACCAACCGCCCCAGCCAATTCAACGCATCCGTCGCCGCAAGGATCACCCCCATCTGATACCACCGGTCGGGCAGGGCATGGCAAAACGTGTGCACCGCCGTGGCCGGATCCGGCAGGCATCGGTCGCGCGCCGCAAGGATCACACCAGACGTGCCAAGCGACACGAAACCCTGCCCCTCCTGCACGCAGCCCGACCCGCAGGCCGCCGCCGCATTGTCGGCCCCGCCACCGACGACAACCGCCGTCTCGGGCAGGCCGAATTCGGCCGCCACCGACTTGCGCACGCGCCCCGACACCTCCGAGCCCTCGACAAGGCGCGGCATCTGATCGGCGCGCATTCCGCTGGCACCCAAGAGCACCTCGGACCATGCCCGCCGGGCCACATCACACCATGACGTGCCCGCCGCATCCGACAGGTCCGTGGCATGTTCCCCGGTCAGGTAAAGACGTAGATAATCCTTCGGCAACACCACCTTGGCCACGCGCGCAAACAGCTCCGGCTCATGCCGCGCCATCCAGATCAGCTTTGGCGCAGTGAACCCCGGAAACGCGATGTTGCCGGACAAGGCGCGCACTTCGGGCTTTGCGTCGAATTCCGCCGCCTCCTCCGCCGCGCGCGTGTCATTCCACAAGATACAAGGCCGCAGCACCGCATCATCGCGGTCCAGAACCACCGCGCCGTGCATCTGTCCCGACAATCCGATCGCGCGCACGCCCGACAGGGCCGCCGCATTGCGCGCCTTCAACGCGCCCATGGCCTTGCGCAGCCCGTCAATCCAGGTGTCCGGATCCTGCTCGCTCCAACCCTTGTGGGGGGTCTGCACGGAAAACGCGGCCTCTGCGGTGTCGACGGTCCGACCTGCATCATCGCTCAGCAGCACGCGCAACCCCGACGTGCCCAGATCCAGTCCGAGATACATCTTCCCCCCTTCAGCCGCTTTCGACCATTTATTTTTCACGACGAATTAATTCAGGGGCAGACCCCCCAAGTCAAGCACGATCATCGCGCTCAACTACGGGCGTCCCTGGGGCACCAGATCCTCGAACCGGATGCCGGTGTGCGCCTCGTACTCCGCGTCGTGCCAGAACCCGATCAGGATGCCCTGTTTCGCGGCCAGTTTTTGCCCGGCCAGAACGGCGGGGGTCGCGGTGATGCGGGTATGATGCTGCGTGGCCCAGGTCAAAAGCGCCGCTTCCATCCGGGCGCGCACCTGCGCATGCTCCGCCGCCTCCGACCGGCCCAGGTCGACCACTTCGCGCGGGTCGCTTTGCAGATCGAACAGGATCGGCTCGAACCCCTCGCAGCGCACGTATTTCCAGCGCCCGTCAAAGATCATCGTGGTGCGCGCATCCTCCTGCGCCACGCCAAGCGCGTCGGCCATCTCGGACCAGTGGTAATCATATTCGCTGATCACATAGCGCCGGTTCACGCCGCCCGTCCCATGCAGGATCGGGGTCAAATCGCGCCCCTCGATCACATGCGGCTTCGCCTCTGCCCCAAGCGCATTCATGAAAGTCGGGGCAAGGTCGATCATCTCCACCAGATCGTCGCACACATCGCCCCGCGTGCCGTCCGCCTGCGCGCGCGGATCGGCGATGATCACCGGCACCTTCACCGCCATCTCGTGGTAGAAATCCTTTTCGCCCATCCAATGATCGCCCATGTAATCGCCATGGTCCGACGTCATCGCGATGATCGTGTTTTCGCTCAGGCCGGTCTTGTCCATCCACGCGAACAACCGCCCCAGATTGTCGTCAAGCTGCTTGATCAGGCCCATATAGGCCGGGATCACATGGCGGCGGACCTCGTCGCGGGCAAAGGTCTGACACACGCGCCCGTCGCGATACGCGCGCAGCAGGGGGTGTTCGCCGTCGCGCTCGTCGGCGGTGCGGATCGGGTCCACGATATGGGTCTCGTCATACATGTCATGGTAGGGCGCGGGCACGATATAGGGCCAATGCGGCTTGATATAACTCAGGTGGCACAACCATGGCCGCCCGTCCGCGCGCGCCTCGTCCATGAACGCCATCGCCCGGTCGGTCATATAGGCGGTCTCGGAATGTTCTTCGGGCACATTCGCGGCCAGGCGCGAATTCTTCAACAACCACGCCGACATCAGGTCGCCATTCGCGTCCAGGCCCGAATTTGCGAAATCTTCCCATGGGTTATCGCTCTCAAAGCCATGGGACACGAGGTAATCGTCATAGGCCGACCACCCTTGCCGCACGCTGTCGGGGTGCAGGCCGTCGTCGCGCTCGAACGGCTCGAACCCGCATTCCGCGCGGCGCACGCCGATTTCGCTTTTGGGGTCGATGCCAAGCCACGCCATGCCTTCCAGATCGGCGCGCATATGGGTTTTGCCCACCAACACGGCGCGCGCACCCGCCTCGCGCAGGTGGTCGCCAAGCGTCGGCTCGCCCACCCTGAGCGGCATGCCGTTCCAGGTCGATCCATGGCTGCGCATGTAGCGTCCGGTATAGGCCGACATCCGCGATGGGCCGCAGACGGGCGATTGCACATAGGCATTGGTGAACCGCACGCCGCGTGCGGCGAGCGCGTCGATATGGGGCGTGTGCAGATGCGGGTGGCCGTAACAGCTCAGGTAATCGAACCGCAGCTGGTCGGCCATGATCCACAGGACATTGGGGCGTGTGTCTGTCATTGCGGGTCTTCCTGCGGAATGAAGGCGTCAATCGGGGTGTCGAGATAGGCGTCGAATTGGTCCAGAAATGCGATCATCTGCGCCAGCCCCTCGGGCGACAGCGCCTCGGCCAAGGCGGCGCGGCGGCGCTGCATCGTGGGGGCGGCCTTCGCAAAGGCATCCGCGCCCGCAGGCCGCAACCCGATCAGGGATTCGCGCCGGTCGCCTGCGTGGCTCAGCACTTCGACATATCCCTTTTCGCGCATCCCCGGCAGTGCGCGCGAGATCAGCGAATGGTCCGCGCGCTGGATCTGCGCCATGTCCTGCACGCTCAGGGGCCCGGCTTCGCTCAGGTCCCACAAGATCCGCCACTCCGTGATCGAAAGGCCCGCCGCCCGCTCCAGCAGCCGCTGCGATTGACGCCGCGAGGCCATCGCCGCCGCCTGCACGCGGCCAAACAGGTTGCCCTCTTGATGCGCCTTGCGCGCCGCGACCCGCTGCGCCCGTGTGGGCGATCCGTCATCCATTTTCGCCTCCCATCGCGTGCCCCGATACAAGCGCAGAAAAATTTACGTGACAAGTCACATAATTTTTGCCAGCGTTATGAGGCCGCCACCAGAACGCGGTCATCGGCGGCGCGCGGGGAGCGTGATCGCCACACAGGGAGGACATCATGATCAAAGCATCCATCGCGGGTGCGGTGCTGGCATTGCTGCCGGCCGCCACCTTCGCGCAAGTCACACTCACCGCCGAGACCACGTCGCCGGGCTCCACCCCGCATTACGTCGACACGACGCTGGCCGGGGTTCTTTCATCTGCGGGCGTCGCGACGATGCAGATCACCGAAGGCGCCACACTGACCAATTCCGTGCAGGCCGTCGCCGAAGGGCAGCTCGACATGGCGCCCGCGCCGCTGATCCTGCCGTTCCTTCTGTCGCGCGGCATCGGGCCCTATTCCGGCGTCGGAGAAGAGCAGGGGGCCGAACTGGCCTCCAACCTGCGCTCGCTGTTCTTCACCGCAGCCTCCGCGCAGATCTTCGCCCATTACGACAGCGGCGCGATCACCGACATCCGCGATCTTGACGGCATGCGCATCTGGAACGGCCCGCCCCGCGGCGCGGCGCTGACCTCGGGGCGCGCGGCAGTGCAATTGCTGGCCGGCCTGCAGGACGGCGAAGGCTACGAGGGCATCCAATCGCCCTGGCCCGACACCGTATCCTCGATCACCGGCGGGGGCGCGGACGCCTGGACCATCCCCGAAGGCTTGCCCTCGGGCCGCCAGATCGCCATCGCGGCCGCCGGGGCCACGACGATCTACGACATGCCCTCCGACCTTCTGGCCAGCGAACTGGGCCAACAGATCATGGCCGCACCGGGCCACGCGCCCTATTCCGTCCCGGTTGACGAATACCGCGCGGCCTATGCCGGAAACGACATCACGATCGTGACCGATGACGACACGTTCGACAGCTTCGCCACCGCGTTTGCCCAGATCGTGCCCGCCTCCATGGACGAAGAGCTCGCCTACCAGATCACCGCCGCCTACCTTGCCGGGCAGGAGCGCTTTGTGACCGGCTCGCCCCGGGGGCCGTACCTCTTCCTCAGCTTCGGCGATATCGATGGCGTCAGCCAGGGGATGTGCGGCGCCGTGACCGTGCCGATGCACCCCGGCGCGATCCGCGCCTATGAAGAGGCCGGGTTCACCGTTGCCGATTGCGTCCGGCCCTAAGCCCACGTCCGGGGGCGGGCCCATCCCGCCCCCGCCTAGCTCACCCGCTTGCCCCCTCTCTTGACCCAATGGAAACGCGCCCAAATGGATAACGCCCTGCCGTTGGGCCGCCGCGCCGCCCTTGTGCTGGCCTTCGCCCTTGTCGTCGTCGGCATGGTCAACACCATGCCCGAACTGCCGGGCCTGCAGGATTGGGCGCGTGATGTCACCGGCATCTCGTTTTTCCGCGTCTCGGGCTTCCCGCCGGAATTCCTCTACCCGCCCCTGTTCGTTCTGATGATGGTGATCGTGGCGCTCGATGCGAGCGTCTACCGCGCCTGGCGCACCGACAAACCCCGCAAGGCCTGGCTTGGCGCGGCCCTCGACATCGGCCTGATCCTCGCCGCGATCCTGGGCGCTTTGGGCTTTCTGGTGGAAATCGACTCGATCTGCCTGATTGACCAGATCACCGGCGAACGCGCGCGTTTGATCGAAGACGCCGCCGCGCGCGGGGCCAACGCCATCCCCGGCCTCTCGTTCGACGCCGAAGTCCCCTCCTGCCAGGCGCGCTTCGGGATCTGGATCCTTCCGCTTCTGTTCACGATCATCGCCCTGTTCTTCCTGTATAACATCCGCGTCTGGGGCCTTCCGCTGGTGGCGGTGGCCAGCGTCGTTGTCCTCTATACCGTCGGCACCGCGCTGATCTGGGTGTTCGACCTTTCCGACAACAATTTCCTGCTGACCAAACTTGGTGCCGATGGCGGCGATCCACTCTCCGCCGCGATCCAGAAGGCCACCAATGTCTTCATCACCCCCGATGGCTTCATGGGTCGGTTCATGGATATCATCGTGAATCAGGTCTTTCCTTACGTGATCCTCGGCGCTCTGTTCGGCACCTCCGCCGGGGGCACCTCGCTGATCAAACTGGCCGTGCGCCTGACCCGCAACCTGCGCGGCGGCCCGGCCCATGCGGCCATCGTCTCTTCGGCCATGTTCGGCACGATCACCGGCGGGCCGGTGACCAACGTGCTTTCCACCGGGCGGCTCACCATCCCGATGATGCGGCGCAACGGTTTCTCGCCGCAATTCGCCGGCGGGGTCGAGGCCGCGGCCTCCTCGGGCGGGCAGATCATGCCACCGGTCATGGGCGTGGCGGCCTTCGTCCTCGTCGCGCTGACCGCCGTGCCCTATACCAAGGTCATCACCGCCGCCTTCATCCCCGCCATCGCCTTTTTCCTGTCGATCTTCCTTGCCGTGGTGTTCCAGGCCCGCCGCGAACGGGTGCAACCGATGCGCGATATCCCCGATGATCTCGTCATGGCGCGGCAGGATTGGCTGAACCTTGTCATCATCTTCATGCCGATCCTGACCATCCTGTTCCTTCTGCTCGGCAACAAGGATGCGTTCGGCGACAGCCTCCTGGCGGGCCTGCTGCCGCCCGTCATCACACAGACCATCGTCAATGCCACCGGCGATGCCGTCTCTGCGGGGTGGTGGGCCGTGGCCGTGCTTGTGCCGCTGCTGTTTCTCGATCCCGAAACGCGTGCAAAACCGTCCAAGGTCCTGATCTCGCTCGGGGAGGGCGGGGTGTTGATCTCGCGCCTGTTCCTGCTGCTGTTTGCCGTGTCGATCATCTCGGCCTTTCTCAACGAATCCGGCCTCACGGGCGAGTTGACCCGCTCCGTCACCGCCTGGTTGGAGACCGCGCAATCCATCACCCTGTTCGGGCGCGAGATTGCCATCGACGGTGGCGTCTATCTCATGCTGGCGCTGTTTTGCGCCATGCTCTGTGCCATCGTCCTGGGCATGGGCATGCCCACCGTCCCCGCCTATGTGAACGTCGCGCTCCTGCTTGGCCCGTTGCTCGCCAACCTCGGCGTCAGCTTCTTCACCGCCAACATGTTCGTCTTCTACTTCGCCGTGGCCTCCGCCATCACACCGCCCGTGGCCATCGCGGCCTTCGCCGCCGCTTCGATCACCGGGGCCGAACCGATGCGCACCGGCTTTGCCGCCGTGCGGGTCGGCATCGTGATGTTCACCATCCCCTTTGTCTTCGCGTGGTATCCTGAATTGCTCCTGATCGAAGAGGCCGTGACCATCACCGATGACACCGGGCGCAGGGTCCTGATCGAAGGGTATAGCGGCGCGGTCGATTGGGCGGCTTTGGCGGGGCTGTGCGCCCGCCTGTTCCTGGCGCTCTACCTCGTGGCCTCCGCGCTGGCGCGCTACGATCTCGGGCCGGTGGGCCGCTGGGGGATGTGGGCGCGTCTGCTGATTGCGATCTGCGTGATGTGGAAGACGCCGGTTGTGATGTCCGTGGGCATCGCGGCGGGGCTTGCCCTCATCCTCGCGCATGCCGTTCTGACGCGGCGCAAGGCCCGCGGCGCGGCGGATGCAGACCCAAGCGCCCCCGCGCCCTGACCCCCCTCAATGAAAAAGGGCGGCCCGCCAATGCGCGCCGCCCCCTGACATCGACCAGCAGCAATGAAGCCGCGGGCGGAAAATCCACTATTCAAACCTTTATATTCGGTTAATGAAAATTGGAATATGCTTGGAAAGCAGTGGGTTAGCCCTTTGTGCACGCGTGCACAAAGGGCCGTTTTCAGGTCGCGATCAGGCCGCGATCAGGCCCATGCTCTCCAGCTTCAGAAGCACCTGCTGCGCACAGTAATCCACGTCCACGCTCTCGGTATCGACCACCAGCTCGGCGGCTGTCGGCGCCTCATAGGGGTCGGAGATGCCGGTGAATTCCTTGATCTTGCCCGCCCGCGCCAGCTTATAGAGACCCTTGCGGTCGCGGCGCTCGCATTCCTCGACGCTGGTGGCCACATGGACCTCCACAAAGGCACCGAACTGCTCGATCTCCTCACGCACAGCGCGCCGCGTGGTTGTGTAGGGCGCGATCGGCGCACAGATCGCGATGCCGCCGTTTTTGGTGATTTCCGAGGCCACATAACCGATGCGCCGGATGTTGAGGTCGCGGTGCTCTTTCGAAAAGCCCAACTCGCTCGACAGGTTCTTACGCACCAGATCACCGTCCAGCAACGTCACCGGACGCCCGCCCTGTTCCATCAGCTTGACCATGATCGCGTTTGCGATGGTCGATTTGCCCGACCCGCTGAGCCCGGTGAAGAACACCGTGAAGCCCTGCGAAGAGCGCGGCGGCGATGTGCGGCGCAATTCCTTGACCACTTCGGGGAACGAGAACCATTCCGGGATCTCAAGACCCTCCCGCAGACGGCGGCGAAGCTCCGTGCCCGAGATGTTGAGGATCGT
>CAZPJO010000036.1:11256-13045 GCA_964586895.1 uncultured Roseicyclus sp. | reverse complement strand
GTCTTACCGAAGCGGTTATGAGAGCGCTGCAACCTGACACACGAGCAACTGCGGTGAAGGTCCGGAAGGTCCTGCGATGCGTGGGTTCGAGCAGCCCTGGATTTTGCGCGCGCAGCGAATGTCGGTTTTGACGGGCTGCGCCGCAGCATCAGAGGTGTCTGGCGAGTGACCGCAATGGGCCGTGAGTTACGGCCCTATTAGTTCAGATCCAGACGGATTCTGCGGTCGATCTAATGGCGGCGAAGAGCCCCGATCCGGACCCTTATTAATTCTGCTGCGTGTGCTCGTGGCAATTCCATCGCTGCGAAGCAGTAGGAATTCTAGCCGTGATGCGGCGAGAAAAGCGGGCGTTCATGCACGCCGCAGCGAAAACGACAACGTCAATGACGACTGTGCGGGACCTATCCGGTACGGCCTGAGCCACCCGGATGCCGTTACGGACGATTTCGCTGTAGCGGCCCACTGACTCGTTGCGGGCCGTGCAAGAACTTTTTATGCGGTTTTGTCTGCGCGCTGCCTTGCGCGGGCTCGTTGAAAACCCTCGCGGGCCTTCAGACGGTCTAGATATGCGCGCGTTTGCGCGGTGTAATCGGTGGCCGCTCCGGTCAGTTCGCCAAGATACAGCGCATAGCCGACGGCAATATCGGCAACCGTGAACTTGTCTGCCGCCAGCCAGTCGTGGGATTCAAGATGCATGTCCAGCATCCGCAGACGCCCCAGATACCAGGCCCGGTAATCGGCGGCGACCTGTGGTTGTTTGCGCTCATCGGGCTCGAACACGCCATAGCGCAGCATCAGGGCCTGCGGGAAGGTCAGCGTCGCGTCGCTCTGATGCAGCCAGTTCAGATAGGCGCCATAGTCGGGATGATCCAGCGCAACCCCAAAATCGGGCGCGTATTTTTCCGCTAGGTACTGGCAAATCGCGGCGCTTTCGGTCAGGCCGGTCGCGCCATCGCGCAAGAAAGGGACGGTGCCCAGCGGGTTCACGTCGAAATAATCCTTGCGATGGGCGCGCGGCGGAAAGGGCAGCAGTTCCAGATCGTAATCCAGCCCCATTTCCTCAAGCACCCAGAGGGCGCGCAACGAACGGGCATCCTTGCAGTGCCAAAGTGTCATGGTCATGGCGGTTATCCTGTCATTTCTTCGTCGATGAACAGGTCGATTTGCAGCCTGTCGCAGGTGGGATCGTTCTTGTAGCACTCGAAATCCCGCATGCCGCGGTCGCGCAGCAGGGCCTCGTCGATGAAGGTGTTGCCGGTGACCTCGGTCGCGTCGCTGGTCAGGATCTCATAGGCCGCGTCAGCCATGATCGCCGGCGTGCGCGACGCCTTCAGCAGGCCTGCATCGATGGCAAACTCGACCGCTGCCGTTGCGATGGTGGTCTGGGGCCAGAGCGCGTTCGAGGCGACACCAACGGGGCGCAGTTCCTCGGCCAGGCCCAGCGCCAGCAGGCTCATCGAGTATTTGCTGACCGTGTAAGGGATGTGCAGGCCCAGCCAGTGTTTGCCCAGATTGATCGGTGGCGACAGCGTCAGGATATGGCTGTTATCCGAGCGTTTCAGGTGCGGGATCGCGGCCTTGGCGCACAACAGCGTGCCGCGTGTGTTGATCGACTGGATCAAATCGAACCGCTTCATATCGGTCGACTGCGCTGTCGTCAGGCTGATCGCCGAGGCGTTGTTGATCAGGATGATCCGCAGAATTGCGACGCCGATCAGCACGATCAATGGGGCCAGATCAAGCCCGCCCATGGGAGGAATCAAGCGACGCACACGCGAATAGAGCGGTT
>CAZPJO010000036.1:9897-11246 GCA_964586895.1 uncultured Roseicyclus sp. | reverse complement strand
CTGATCGCCGAGGCGTTGTTGATCAGCGCGTCGATGCCGCCAAAGGTCTGCACAGCCAGCTCAAAAGCGCTTGCAACCTCGTCTTCGTTTCGCACGTCGAGCTTGATGGCAAGCGCCTTGCCGCCCGCTGCTTCGACCTCGGCCGCGACCGAATGAATGGTGCCCGGCAGCTTGGGGTGCGGGGTGTCGGATTTCGCGGCGATCACCACATTGGCGCCATCCGCGGCCACCTTCAGCGCAATCTCGCGCCCGATCCCCCGGCTTGCGCCGGTGATGAAAATCGTCTTGCCCTCAAGGGTTTGCAACTATGTTTCGCCTTTCCCTGCTCAGCTTTCCTGTGCGTCGTCCGCCGTAACGATGACCAAAACCTGCCGGATCTTGACCTGCTGGCCGGCGCTGACGTTGACCTCGGCCACTACGCCGTCGACATCCGCCTGCAACTGGTGCTCCATCTTCATGGCTTCCAGCACTGCCAGCGTCTGGCCCTTGGTCACGTGGTCGCCAACCGCAACCCGAACGTCGAGGATCGCGCCGTCCATCGAGGCCATCATCCGCCCGCTACCCACCGTTTCACCGCCGACCGGCAGATGCGTGGCGTTGAGGAACGCAATATTGCCAAACGGCCCGTCGAGGAAAAGCGTGTCGCCTTGAAACGCAAAGCGCAGGCGGCGGCGCACCCCATCGACAAGATAGGCGAAATGGGTGGCGTCGATATCAAGGATGTCGATCACCTCGACCGCCTCGCCGGCGCGGGCGGTACAGCGCATCGACGCGGCGTGGGTATCAACCGTTAGCGTCAGATCATGGGTCTTGCCCTCGTTTTGCAGGGTATAGTGCCACGGCGTTGCGGCGGCGTTGCGCCAGCCCAGAAATTCGTGCTGGTGGGCACCGTTGCGCCCGGTGCGGGCATACATCAGGATCGCCGCCAGCGCCTGAACCCTCAAGCTGGGCGCGGTGGCGGTTATGGTGTCGTCGCCGTCGAAATGATCCGTCAGAAACGCGGTGGTTGCGCCGCCCTCGGCAAACACCTTGTGGTGCAGGATTTTCGCCAGAAACGCCTTATTGTTGTTCACTCCCAAAAGAACCGTGTCCTTGACGGCACGCGCAAGCTTGCGCCGCGCCTCGTCGCGGGTGGCACCATAGGTGATGACCTTGGCCAGCATCGGGTCGTAATGCGGGCTGATGACCTGACCCTGCCGGATGCCGTGATCAATGCGGATGCCGGGGCCCTGGGGCAGATCCCAGGTCAGGACCTGCCCGGTCTGGGGCATAAAATTGTTCTGCGGGTCCTCGGCATAAAGCCGGACCTCCATCGCCCATCCTGTGAGCGTGATGTCGTCCTGCTCCAG
>CAZPJO010000036.1:3673-9887 GCA_964586895.1 uncultured Roseicyclus sp. | reverse complement strand
GCTCCAGTGGCAAAGGTAACCCCGCCGCCACTGCAAGCTGCCAGGCGACCAGGTCCTGCCCGGTGGTCAGTTCGGTCACCGGATGTTCGACCTGAAGGCGTGTGTTCATTTCGAGGAAGTAGAAATTTCCGTCCGCGTCGGCCAGAAATTCGACCGTGCCGGCACCGCGATAGTTGCAGGAACGCGCCGCATCCACCGCCGCCTTGCCCATCGCTGTGCGCATCGTTGGGCTGACGAAGGGCGAAGGCGCCTCTTCCACAACCTTCTGGTGGCGGCGCTGGATCGAGCAATCACGCTCGCCCAGATACACCGCGTTGCCATGGGCATCGGCAAAGACCTGAACCTCGATATGGCGCGGGTCGATCACCGCGCGCTCCAGGATCAGCTCGCCCGAGCCAAAGGCGCTTTCCGCCTCGGAGCGGGCCGTGCGGATGTTTTCAAGCAGGCTTTGCGCATCGTGCACCAGCCGCATGCCGCGCCCGCCGCCACCCGCCGATGCCTTGACCATCAGCGGAAAGCCGATGCGTTCGGCCTCGGCCTGCAAGCGTTCATCGCTCTGATCAGCATCCTGATAGCCGGGCACACAGGGAACACCGGCGGCAATCATCGCCAGTTTCGACAGGCGTTTGGACCCCATCAGCTCGATCGCCTCGGGCGGCGGACCGATGAAGGTCAGACCGGCATCGGCGCAGGCGCGGGCGAAACCAGCGTTTTCCGACAGAAAGCCATAGCCGGGATGCACGGCATCCGCGCCGGAAACGCGCGCCGCTTCAATCAGCTTGTCGCCTGACAGATAGCTTTCCCCAACCGGAGCCGCGCCGATCGGTACCGCCTCGTCGGCCTGATGAACATGCTCGGCCTCGGCGTCCGCCTCGGAATAAACCGCCACAGTGCGAAACCCCATATCGTGTGCTGTGCGGATCACCCGGCAGGCAATTTCGCCACGGTTGGCGATCAGGATTTTCTTCAGCTCCGGCATCTCTGTCTCCAAGCCTTTCAAGACCGCGCCCAAAGTGCAGCGCGTTTTTCAATGAAAGCGCGCGTGCCTTCGCGGCCCTCCTCGCTGCGGACGGCGTCGGCGAAACTGTGCGCCGCGGTATCCAGCAGGCTGTCACGGCCCATATCACCGACCCGCAGAATCAGATCCTTGGTGGTACGATTGGCAATCGGCGCGCATTTTCGGATTTGCGCGATTTGCCGGTCTAGCAGCGCCGCCATCTCATCCGGCCCCGTCGTGGTGAAATGCGTGACCCCGAGCCGCTCGGCCTCGGCCCCGTCAAAGCGCGCACCGGTCAGGACAAGCCGGCGCGCCTGGGTCAGGCCGACCCGTTCCACCACGAAAGGCGCGATCTGCGCGGGGGGCAGACCAAGCCCGGTTTCCGGCATTCCGAATTGCGCGTCCCTGTCGGCGATGGCGATATCCGAAACGCAAGCCAGTCCGAACCCGCCGCCCAGAACAGCCCCCTCCAGACAGGTGATGACAACCTGCGGGGCCGCGTCCACTCTGGTGATCAGGGCTCCGAAGGCGCGGTTCAGATCAAAGATCAGATCGGTGCCATCAACGCTTTCAGCCGATTTGGCGGCGGCCATGTCCTTGATGTCGCCACCGGCGCAGAAATTCCCCTCGGCCCCGCGCAACACGATCACCCGGACCGACATGTCCCGTTCGACCGCATCAAAGGCCGCGGCAATGTCCGTCACCATGGCAAGGTTCATCGCATTGCGCGCCCTGGGCCGGTTCAGCGTGACATGCAGCACACCGCTTTCAAGGCGCAGCGCAATGGTGGAGGTTTCGGGCAGCGTCATGTCATCCTCTCCGACCGGGAGCGATCCCCATCAGTTTGCAGATGATGCCCTGCATCACCTCATCCGCGCCGCCGCCAATCGGCACCAGCCGCAAGTCACGGTACATCCGGTTGACCAGCGTGTCCTCGACATAGCCCATGCCGCCCCAGAACTGCAGGCACTGATCGGGCAGGGTTCGTGCCAGACGCCCGGCCTTGAGCTTGGCCATCGACGCCAGAAGCGTCACATCCCCGCCCGCGACATAGGCAGCGGTCGCACGATACAAGAGCGCGCGCAGAGCCTCGACTTCGGTCTGCAACTCGGCCAGCTGGAAATGCACCAGCTGGTTGTCGAGGATGGATTGACCGAAGGCCTTGCGGTCGCGGGTGTAATCTATGGTCGCGCTGATGCACAGCTCCAGCCCCTTCACCGTGGACGCCGCGCCGTATAGGCGTTCCTCCTGAAATTGCTGCATCTGATAGGTGAAGCCGCGCCCCTCCTCGCCGATGCGAAAGCGCTTCGGCACGCGCACATTCTCGAAGAATACCGGTGCGGTGTCCGAGGCCCGCATGCCGATCTTCTTCAGCCGCGCGCCGGTCGAAACGCCGGGGGTGTCCGAGGGCACGATGATCAGCGACTTGTTGCGGTGGAGGTCGCCATCGCCGGTATTGGCCAGCAGGCAAAAGAAATCCGCCTGGGTCGAATTGGTGATCCACATCTTCGAGCCGTTGATGACGTAGTCGTTGCCATCGGACACCGCGCGGGTGCGGATCGCCGCCACGTCCGAACCGGCATGCGGTTCGCTGACCGCGATCGAGGCGACCAGATCGCCGGCAATGGCCGGGGTCAGGAATTCATCCCGCAGCGCATCGCTGCCGAACTGCGCCAGCGCCGGGGTCGCCATGTTGGTCTGCACCCCGATGGCCATCGGCACGCCGCCCAGATGCGCGCCACCAAGTTCCTCGGCAAAGACCACCTCGTAGGAGTAATCGAGCCCCATCCCGCCAAAGGCCTCGGGTTTGGAGATGCCCAGAAGGCCAAGATTGCCGAGCTTCTTGAACAGCGCGTGCGCCGGGAACACGCCCGCGGCTTCCCATTCGTCCACGAACGGGTTGATTTCGGTTTCGACGAACCGGCGGACCGTGCTGCGAAGGTCCTTGTGTTCCTGGGTTTCCTGCATGGTGTCCCCCCTTCAGAACCGCGCGATTCCAAATGTGTTTGAACGCAGCGCGTGCCGGTCGGCAGCGCGGCAGATATCCAGCACATAGGCCAGCACGCGGCGGGTATCGCGCGGGTCGATCAGACCGTCATCTTCCATCCGGGCGGTCGAGGCCAGCGCGGTTGTCTGGCTGTCCATCATTTGCTGGGTCTTACTCTCCATCGCGGCCAGTTTCTCTTCGTCCACTGCCCCCGCGCGCGCCATCTTGGCACCTGCCACGATGCGCAGCACCATGCCCGCCTGCGCGCCGCCCATCACCGCGGTGCGGCTGTTGGGCCAGGAAAACAGGAACCGCGGATCGAAACCGCGCCCGCACATGGCGTAATTGCCGGCGCCGTAGGAGCCGCCGACGTTGATCGAGATCTTCGCCACCTTCGCATTCGCAACCGCCTGGATCATCTTCGCGCCGTGCTTGATGATGCCGCACCGCTCGGGGTCGGTCCCAACCAGAAAGCCGGTAATATTGTGCAAAAACAGGATCGGAATGCCCGCCTGTTCGCAAAGCTGGATAAACTGTCCACCCTTGGCCGCCCCCGGCGCGGTGATCGGGCCGTTATTGGCGATCACGCCCACGGAATGACCTTCGATCTTGATATGGCCACAGACCGTCTGGCTGTCGTATTCCGGCTTGAAGTCGAGGAATTCCGAGCCGTCAGCGATGCGCGCAATGATCTCACGACAATCATACGGCATCTTTGGATCGACGGGCACAATGCCGATCAGCTCGTCCGGCGAGTAATGCGGCGCGGCAAAGTCCTTGCCTTTTCCCTCGTCGCTTTCACAACCAAGCTGCGCCATGATCTCGCGTGCGATGCGGATTCCGTCGGCGTCGTTCTCGGCCAAATAATCGCCCACGCCCGAGACCTGCGTGTGCATCTCGGCGCCGCCCAGCTCCTCGTCCGTCGCCACTTCGCCAGTCGCGGCCTTCAGCAGCGGCGGACCGGCCAGATAGGTTGTCGCCTGCCGGCGCACCATCACGATGTAATCCGACAGGCCGGGCTGATACGCGCCACCTGCCGTCGCCGATCCATGCACCACGGTAACCTGCGGCAGGCCCGCTGCCGACATCCGCGCCTGATTGGCAAAACTACGCCCGCCCTCGATGAAAATCTCCGCCGCATAAGTCAGGTTCGCCCCGCCGGATTGCGCCAGTGTCACCAGCGGAAGCTTGTTTTCCAGCGCAATCGCCTGAAGGCGCATCTTCTTTTTCAGCCCGACAGGCGAGATCGTGCCGCCCTTCACCGCAAAATTGTCGACAACGATCATCGAGCGCACACCCGAGACCGTGCCAATCCCGGCAATGCAGCCGCCACCGGCACCCGTGCCATCGCGGTCATCAAACATCATGTAGCCGGCGAGCGAGCTCAGCTCAAGAAACGGCGAGCCCTGATCCAAAAGCAGGTTCAGCCGGTCCTGCGGCATGATATTGCCGCGTTTTTCATAGCGCGCCCGCGCCGCTTCGGCGGCGGTGTTGACTGCGGTCTCGATGCTGCGAAAGCCGTCAACATGGGCCTGCATGGCCTCGGCATTGGCCTTGAAATCAGCCGATTGAGGGTCGATCTTGCTGTCCAGAATGGCCATGATGCCCCCTTTGCTTACAGAAACAATGCGCGTGCTTCATCGGGCGATGCGATTGTGCGCCCCGCGTCCTCGGCGATCTTGACGATCGCGGCGATCAGTGGACCGTTGCCGGTGGTGCGGCTGCCGTCGGGCAGATAGAACGTGTCCTCGACCCCGGTGCGCAAATTGCCGCCCAGTTCGGCGACGCGCTGATGCACCGGCCAGATTTCCTGCCGCCCGATGAGCGTGGTCTGCCAGCGGGTGTCGGGCGCCATGTACTTTCCGAGGAACGGCAGAAGATCCGGATCGCACGGCATGCCCGAGGCCACACCCATCACCAGGTTGATGTCGGCGCGGTCGACCATGCCGACCTGCCGGTACATGCCCACCGAACGAACGATACCCAGATCGAAGCATTCAAACTCGGGCCTTGTGCCGGTCTCGGCCATCACGCCCAGCAATTCCTCGATCTTGTCGACCGGGTTTTCGAACAGCATCGGCTTCCACGCCCAGCTGCCATCGGATTTGGTCTTGAGGTAGTTCAGGCTGCCGGCGTTGCAGGCGGCAATCTCGGGCTTGGCCGCGCGGATGCAGTCGATCGGCCCCTGCTGATCACGGGTGATCGTGCCGGTGGTGAAGTTCAGGATCACGCCTGGACAGGCGGCGCGCACCGCCTCGGCGATCTCGGTCGCCACCGCCGGATCCCAGCACATCAGGTGGCCCTTGCCGGGCGCCTGCTGGCGGAAATGCATGTGGATGACGGACGCGCCCGCATCATAAGCCTCGCGCGAGGCGGCGGCCATCTGTTCCGGCGTCACCGGCACCGGATGCTGGTGCGGGTCGGTCAGAACCCCGGTAACGGCGCAGGTAACAACGACTTTGTCCGGCATGGCTCCTGATCCCCTGTTTGGCAACGTGGCGTCGCTTGGTGGCAAAACATGTTGCGTCATCCGTAGCACTGAATCATATTACCAAGCAATCGCTTGGTTGGTTCTTTACCTGTGACGTTGGGTAAAAAATTGCGCCCAGGCCGTAAAAGAGAGATGGCATCGATGGCCCTGACATATTTTGACGACATCCACGAGATGATCCGTGACACGGCGAAGGGCTTTGTGGACCGCGAGGTCAAACCTCATATCGACAATTGGGAAGAGGCGGGCAGTTTCCCCCGCGAATTGTACAAAAAAGCCGGTGACGCGGGGCTTCTGGGCATCGGATACCCGGAAGAGCTGGGTGGCACCGGCGGCGATGTGTTTCTAAAGGTGGTCTGGATCGAGGAACTGATGCGCGCCGGCTCGGGTGGGCTGGTGGCCAGCCTTGGGTCGCTTGATATCGGCATGCCGCCCGTGGTCAAGTTCGGATCAGAGGCACTCAAGCACGAAATCGTGCCGCAGGTTCTGTCAGGCGAAAAAATCTATGCGCTGGCCATAACCGAGTCGGGCGGCGGGTCGGACGTCGCCGGGCTGAAAGCACGCGCCGTACGCAAGACGGTGGACGGCAGGGAATACTACGAAATCAACGGGTCAAAGACCTTTATCACCAGCGGTGCGCGCGCAGATTTCTATACTGTTGCGGTGCGGACCGGCGGCGGAGGTCACGCCGGGGTCAGCCTGATCATGGTGCCGCGCAATGCGCCCGGTTTTTCGTCCG
>CAZPJO010000036.1:0-3663 GCA_964586895.1 uncultured Roseicyclus sp. | reverse complement strand
GGTGGGTGTCGGATACGGCTGAACTGTTCTTTGAAAATTGTCTGGTGCCGGTGGAAAACCTGATCGGCGAAGAGGGCCGGGGTTTCCCGATGATCACATCAAATTTTCAGTCCGAGCGCCTGACACTGGCGCTGATGGCGAATGTCACGGCAGAACTGGCCCTGAACCAAGCGCTTGCCTATGCGGCCGAGCGCAAGGCCTTCGGCAGCACGCTGACCGGTCATCAAACCATCCGCCACAAGCTGGCCGATATGGCGACCCGGCTGGAGGCCAGCCGCGAGTTCACCTATCGCTGTGCGGCCCGGATGGAGGCGGGCGAGATGATCTTCAAGGAAATCTCGATGGCCAAGAATTTTGCCACGGATACCTGCGATCAGATCACCTATGACGCGGTGCAGATATTTGGCGGCATGGGGTATATGCGCGAAAGCCTTGTCGAGCGGCTGTACCGCGATGCGCGCATCCTGTCGATCGGCGGCGGCACGCGCGAGATTATGAACGAGATCATTGCCAAGCAGATGGGGCTTTGAAGATGGGAAAGCCTGAGAAACTGCCCCCCGGGCCCAGTGCCGCCAAGCGCAGGATTCTGACCGCGGCGGCACAGCTGTTTCGCGAGCGCGGCTTTGCCCGCAGCACGGTGCGCGAGCTGGCCGATGCGGTTGGCATCCTGTCCGGCAGCCTGTTCCACCATTTCAAAAGCAAGGACGACATTCTTTTTACGGTGATGGAAGAGGTGATCATCCAGATGGACGATGCACTGGCCGTTGCGCTCGAGGCGGCGCCAACGACCGAAGCCAAACTGCGCGCCCTGATCCACACCCATCTTGATTTCATCCACGGACCTCAAGGCGATGCCACTGCGATTCTGATCTATGAATGGAACGCGCTGTCGTCCGAGGGTCAGTCGCGGCTGCTGGCACGGCGCGCGCGCTATTTCGAGCGCTGGCAGGTGGTGCTGGAAGAGGCCCGCGGTTTGGGACTTACATCTGTCAGCCCAAGCATTCTGCGGCAATTGCTGCACGGCGCCACTGTGTGGACTGCCAACTGGTTCGACAAAAACGGGTCGATGACGCTTGCCGAACTGGAGCAGGCCGTGATGTCGCTGGTGCTCGCGCCGAAAAAGAAACAAGGAACCGAGGTTTGAACGAAATGTCTGTATTTACACCCCCCGCAGCCGCCCTTGCCGCCAGTCTCTCGACGGTGGGGACGCTGTTCAGCGCCCGCGTTCCGGTACAACCGAATCATCCGGCCGTCGTGGACGGCGACCGGGTCTTGACCTACGCCCAGCTTGAAGACCGGTCGAACCGACTGGCGCAGGTGCTTTCCCGAAATGGGCTGGAGAGGGGCGACCGCGTCGCAATCCTTGCGCGCAATTGCCTGGAATATCTCGAAACCGAGATTGCCGCGGCCAAGGTCGGGGTCATCATGGCCGCGCTCAACTGGCGGCTTGGCGACCGCGAACTGTGCCATTGCATTTCGCTGGTCGCCCCCAAAGCGATCCTTCATCACGCCGAGTTTGACGAAACGCTGGACCGGCTTGATGTCGGCGACATTCCCCGTTGGGCAATCGGCGACGGATACGAGGAAATGCTGGACCAGGCCAGCGCCGAGCGGCCCGCCCAGCAGGTGTTCCCCGAAGACGGGATGATCATTCTCTATACCAGCGGCACCACCGGATTGCCCAAGGGCGCATTGATCAGCCACCGCGCCTTGATCGCCCGTTCCATGTTCTTTGCCTCGGAACTGGAAGTGCCGGTGGGCGACAATTTCGTGGCCTGGGCGCCGTTCTATCACATGGCCTCGACCGATCAGTCGCTGGCCACGCTGATGCGCGGCGGCACGGTCTATGTGGTCGATGGCTTCCTGCCCGACCGCCTGATCGATCTGGTCGAAACCGTGCCGATGCGGATTTTCGTGCTGATGCCGGGAACCGTCGGCCCGTTTGCCGATGCCTTCACGGCGCGCAGGGCAAAGGCTTTGGATGTCGGCATGTGCGGCGCGATGGCCGATCTGGTTCCGCGCGATCACATCGCGGCGGCGACGACATGCCTTGAAGCCCCCTACCAGAACTCGTTCGGGTCGACCGAGTGCGGTCTTCCGCCCGCCAGCGGGGCCGTGATCCCGATTGGGGTTGCGCCCAAAAGCCTTCCAAAACGCCAGAGCTCGTTTTGCGAAATACGGCTGGTCGATGCCAACGATGTGGACACGCCCCAGGGCGTGCCGGGCGAAGTGATCGTGCGCGGTCCGACCTTGTTTAGCGGCTACTGGAATGCGCCCGAGACCAACGAGGAAGAATTCCGCAACGGCTGGTTCCATACCGGCGACGTCATGCGGCGGCGCGAGGATGGCACGCTCGATTATGTCGACCGGGTCAAGTACATGATCAAGTCGGGGGGCGAAAACATCTATCCCGCCGAGATCGAGCAGGTTCTGCTGGGCGATGCGCGCGTGACCGAGGCCATCGTGGTGCGCCGCAAGGATGAGAAATGGGGCGAGGTGTCGGTTGCCTTTGTCGTCGCCAATGATCCTGCGCTGACCAGCGATGACCTGATGCAGGTCTGCCGCAGCGACCTGTCGCGCTATAAATGCCCGAAGGATATCTTCTTCCTCAAGGAAGCCGAACTGCCGCGCTCGACCACTGGCAAAATCCAGCGCCATCTGCTGGAGCAGCGGTTGGAATCAGCCGAGTAAGCTTTTTAGCATCTCGTCAGGGAAGGCATTATGTGCGAAGCCGCCTATATCTACGACACCATCCGTACGCCGCGCTCCAAGGGCAAGGCCGACGGGGCGCTGAACGGGTATTGTCACGTTAAATGCGGCGGGCTGAGAATTTGGAGTTCTTTCTGGAAATCAGGCGGTACTAGCCGCGACGTTCCAGGCTTGGAAGGCTTCCATTCAGTGATAGCGGATCGTCGGTGCGGTACGGCGGCGGGCTGGAACAGTGAAGCAATTTCGGACGGCGAAATGAACTGAAACGAAACGCTGCAAGCTTCCTGGTGCTCGAAAACCTTGTATTGTCCGCTCACGCTTTCGAAATGGAAAATGGCTGTTTTCGACCCGGTTGTTCAGACCCTTGTCCGGCCAGTGATCCAGGCTCGGCGCAAGTTCTCGTTTGGCAGCGCCATAGGATCGGAGTTTGTCCGTGATCGTCCATATGCGTGGCTTTGAATGAGGGTTCTGGTGAAATCTGCTGCGATGCGGAAAAGTCGTTGCTGCAGGCGCGAACGCCGATTTGCTCCTTCTGCACTTGAATTGGCTGCGCCCACATATGTCCGCTCCGTCCCGCAATCTGTGAATTCGCGGACCCCATCATTCCAGCACTGCAACGAATGTCTTCTTCGACGGGCTAGGCCGCTGCATAGCTGAGGGTCGGAGAATGTCCGGTATTGTCCATCTGAGGCAGCCAAATTGACAACAAGCATGGCATTGATGCCGTCGTTCAGCCTGATATGCCAAAGGTCGGCTAGCATGAGATGAGATGGTAAAAGTGGTCAATTTTCCGGCCATCCGAAGGAAACAAGATTGATTTTGTGGGGCCAAAAGGTGGGCCATTTCTCCAATGAATATCTCTAAGTATTGATATATAAACATAAAAAATAGCATGGCCGTTCCGCCCCCGGGCACCATTTTGTCAAAGATGTTTACGTCGTTTGGGACCTGCAA
>CAZPJO010000035.1:0-13196 GCA_964586895.1 uncultured Roseicyclus sp. | reverse complement strand
GGATGTGGGAGTTGTCGTAGACCTCGATCCGTTTGGGGGGCGCGTCGAGATCGAAGGCCTCGGCCAGACCGCGCAGGAGTTTGCCCTGCGCCTGGCTTTCGGCCATCTGTCGGCCAAGGCTTTCGCGAGCATTGCGCCGCGCACCTTCGACGAGTTCGAGTTTCTCGCCACGCTGGGGGACAAGGATTTCAACCTTTGTGCCGCGCTTGCCGGACAACGCATCGGCCATGAGGTCCATGTTTTCAACAGGGTGAGAGAGGATCACCTGCCGGGGGACGTCTTTGGTGTCGTAGAATTGGCCGACGAAGGCCTCCAGCACTTCGGGTTCGTCAATGTCGGGGCCAACGCGGGGGTAGTAATCCTTGTTTCCCCAGTTTTGATTGGCGCGGATGAAGAAGACCTGCACGCAGGCCTGGCCGCCTTCCATGTGGAGCGCGATGACGTCGGCCTCGCGCACGCCGCGGGGGTTGATGCCCTGGGCGGATTGGACGTTGGTCAAGGCGCGGATGCGGTCGCGGAGAGCGGCGGCGCGTTCGAATTCCATATCCTTGGAGGCTTCGGCCATTTGGTCCGCGAGGTTGGCCTGCAGTTCGGTTGAATCGCCCTTGAGGAAGCGGACGGCATCGGCGACGGCGGCTTCGTAATCGGCTTCGGAAATGTAGCCGACGCAGGGGCCGGAGCAGCGTTTGATTTGATAGAGGAGGCAGGGGCGCGTGCGGGATTCGAACGTGGCGTCGGTGCAATTGCGCAGAAGGAACACCTTTTGCAATTGGTTCAGCGTGCGATTGACCGCACCGGCGGAAGCGAAGGGGCCGAAATAGTCGCCTTTTTCCTTTTTCGCGCCGCGATGTTTCTTGATCTGCGGGTAGCCGTGGGTGCGGCTGACGAGGATGTTGGGGAAGGATTTGTCGTCGCGCAGCAGGACGTTGAATTTCGGTTTGAGCTGCTTGATGAGGTTTTGTTCGAGAAGGAGCGCCTCGGTCTCGGTGCGGGTGGTCAGGAACATCATCGACGCGGTTTCGCGGATCATGCGCGCGATGCGGGGGCTGTGGCCGGAGGGCTTGGCGTAGTTTGAGACGCGGCGTTTGAGGGCGCGCGCCTTGCCGACGTAGAGCACGCGGCTGGCCTCATCGAGCATGCGGTAGACGCCCGGGGAATTGTCCAGGGTGGCGAGGTAGCCCTGGATCACCTCATGGCCCGTTTTCGGGTGATTTTCGGTCTCGTTTTCCATCGACATACACGCTTTTGTGATTCTATTTCCGGCTGCAACGGAATGTGGATCTCTACAAGGGTTAAGCTTTCCACTGTTTCTGGGGATAACCCTGCGGAGAACTCTTTGGGATCGGGATTTTTTCTTTGTTTTCGGCAGGCTTCTACGCTTTGCCTATTTTTTGTGCATCCATATAACTACTTGTTTTGTATATATATTTTACTGGTTAACGCCAAGTGTAAACCACATGTCACGTCCCGTTTACAAATCCTTCATATTTCAACCGTCAGTGGAAAAACGCGCCCCCGCCCACTTATTCGACGCCGATCACATCGGGCGTTTCCCACGCCAGATGTTGGCCCCCATCGACGCAAATCAACTGTCCGGTGACGGATTTTGCAGTCAGGAAGTAGCGCAGCGCGTCGCAAATCGCCTGCGGATCGGCGCCGCGTTCGAGGATCGTGGCGGCGCGTTGCTTGGCGAAATGTTCGGCCGATTGGCGGCCGCCCTGCATCGTGGGGCCGGGGCCTATGGCGTTGACGCGCGCCTTGGGGGCCAGCGCCTGAGCGGCGGTGCGGGTGAAGGCCCACAGGCCCATCTTGGCGATGGTGTAGGTCATGAATTCAGGCGTGAGTTTGTGGACGCGTTGATCGACCATGTTGATCACCAGACCACGCGCGACAGGTTCGCCGCCGGCATCGGTGTCGGGATCGGGCAGTTGCGCGGCGAGCGCCTGGGTCAGGACAAAGGGCGCGCGCAGGTTGGACCCGATGTGGCGGTCCCAGGAGGCGCGCGTGGCGGTTTCGATCGTGTCGTGTTCGAAGATGGAGGCGTTGTTGATCAACACCTCGACCGGGCCGAGGGCATCCGTGGCGCGGGGCACAAGGGCGGCGATGGCGTCTTCGTCGAGCAGATCGGCCTGAACGGCTACGGCCTTGACGCCAAGCGCCCGGATCTCGGCGCAGGTGTCTTCGGCGGCGTCGGCGCTGCCGTTGTAATGCACGGCGATGTCATGGCCCTGCGCGGCCAGTTCGAGTGCCATGGCGCGGCCCAACCGTTTGGCGGCGCCGGTTATCAAAGCTGTCATTGCGGTGTTCCCCTCAGGTCAGGAGGATCACGATATAGCCCACATAGAGCGCGGAAAAGGCCAGACCGATGCCACGGCCCATCGGAAGGCGCAGAAAGACGAACGGCGCAAGGATCAGCGAGGCGGCCAGCATCACCCAAAGGTCGAGGCGGAGGAAGTCCGGATCGACGGGGATCGGCCCGAACAGGCCCGCGACGCCGATGATAAGCACCAGGTTGAAGAGGTTGGAGCCGATGACATTGCCCAGGACAACATCGGTCTGCCGACGGTAGGCGGCCATCACGGTGGTCGCCAGTTCGGGCAGCGAGGTGCCGATGGCCACAAGGGTCAGGCCGATGACCTCATCGCTGACGCCGTAAGCGGCGGCGATTTCGGTGGCGCTGTCGACCAGAAGGTTGGCCCCGAGCGGCAGGCCGATGAGGCCAAGCACGAGGTAGATGGCGATCTTGAAGCCCGGCATGTCGGGGTCGGCTTCTTCGAGGGCGTCGGCGGGGTCGGCCTCATACGCCTTGCGGTGGGCGAGTGCGGCGCGCGCGGTGACGGCCATGATCGCGGCAAAGACGGCCAGCAGGACAAGGGCGTGCCAAAGGGTCAGCGGACCGAGGGCGCATAAGGCAATGAACAGGACGCTCGCGGCGATCATGATGACGTAGTCGCGGCGCGCGTCACTGCTTCCGACGCCGATCCCGGCAAGAAGGGCGGGAATGCCCAGCATCAGCAGGATGTTGGCCGTGTTGGAGCCCACGACATTGCCCAGCGCGAGGCCGGGCGCACCGTCGAGCACCGATTGGATGGAGACCAGAAGTTCGGGCGCGGAGGTGCCGAAGGCGACGATGGTCAGCGACACGATCAGCGCGGGGATGCCCAGGCGCAGGGCAAGATTCACGGCCCCTTTCACCAGCACATCACCGGCCAGCAGCAGGATCACCAGGCCGAGGATCGCGAAGCCGAACGCGTCAGCCATTGCCGCCCTCGCGGCAGGCGCGGCAGGGACCACCACGCAGGTTCATGCGACCACAGGACGGGCAGGTCTTGGGTTTGGGCAGCGCACCGCGCGGTTTGCTCTTGCCCACACCCTTGGCCCCGCCAGGCCAGCGCAGCCGCCCGAGCATCGCCAGAACGGCCATGCCGATCAGGAACAGGGTGGCGATCTTGATCATCACGAAAGCCCGTATCGCGCGTAAAGCGCACGCTCTTGCAGGCCGAGGTCCATATCTTCCATGACCTGCGCACCGAACCGCGACAGCAGGCCCTTTTTCGGGCCATGCACGGCAAAGCGGACCTTGTCGCCGTAAAGCTCTTTCATCTTGGGCACGAGATGGCCGATGCCGTCGGCCAGGCCAAGTTCAACCCCCCTGCCCCCGGCCCAGAACGCGCCGGTGAACATGTCGGGGTGATCTTGCAGCCGATCGCCACGGCTTTGCATGACGTGATTGATAAAGACCTCGTGCACCTCGCTTTGCAGGCTTTGCAGGCGCGCGACGTCATCGGGGTTTTCCGGTCTGAACGGGTCGAGAACGGATTTGTTTTCGCCGGAGGTGTAGACGCGGCGTTCCACACCGATTTTGCCGATCGCCTCGACAAAGCCGAAGCTGGCCGAGATCACGCCGATGGAGCCGACAATCGACGACGGATCGACCCAGATGTCATCGCCCGCGCAGGCCAGCCAATAGCCCCCCGAGGCGGCGACGTCTTCGACGAAGGCGTGCACCTTCACATCCTTTTCCGCCGCCAGCCGCCGGATGCGCGCGGCGATGAGCGCCGATTGCACGGGCGAGCCGCCAGGCGAATTGATCGCAAGCGCGACTGCCTTGGGCTTGCCCTTGGAGAAGGCCTTTTCGATGGCACCGGCCAGGCCCGCATCACTGATCCCGGTGCGGGCATTGGCGGCAATCGCGCCCTGAAGGCGGATCACCGACACCAGCGGTTCGGATTTCAGGAAAGGAATATAGCGTTTCATTGTCCACGCGATGTAGGCCGCCCACCGGAGGGCAACAAGGAGAGGGGTGGCGATTTCTCGGCGCTGTTGCGGTTCTTACAGTTTTTTTCGCAGCTCGGTCTTGAGAACCTTGCCGTAATTGTTCTTGGGCAGCGCGGGCAATGGGATATAGGCCTTGGGCCGTTTGAAGCGCGCGATCCGGTCCAGGCAATGGGCGTCGAGTGCTGCGGTGTCGAGGTCGGTGCAGACCACGAAGGCCACGACATCTTCGCCCCATTCGGCGCTTGCACGGCCCACAACCGAGACTTCGATCACGCTGGGATGGGTCAGGAGCGCCTCTTCAACCTCGCGCGGGTAGATGTTGGTGCCGCCGGAAATGATCACATCCTTCGAGCGGTCTTGCAGGGTCAGGTAGCCGTCTTCGTCAAGCGTGCCGACATCGCCGGTCAGAAGCCAGCCATCCTTGAGCGTCGCCGCCGTCGCGTCGGGGTTTTGCCAATAGCCGGGCATGACGGGCGCGCCACGCACCATGATTTCGCCGATCTCGCCTTCGGGGGCATCGATGGCGACCTCGACCAGCGATTGCGCGCGGCCCACCGATTGCAGGCGCGCGGCCCAGTTCGGATGGGTCCGGTCGGCGACGTCGGCGCGGCCAAGGGCGGTGATCGCCATGGGGCATTCGCCCTGCCCGTAGATCTGCACGAATTTGGGGCCCATATGCGCCACGGCGTCTTCGATATCGGCGCGGTACATCGGGCCGCCACCGTAGACGATGGTCTTGATGCCGTCGCCGGTCACGCCGCGCGCGCGAGCGACATCAAGCAGGTGGCGGACCATGGTGGGGGCGAGAAACATGGAAGTGGGGCCAAGGGCCTGCGACAGGTAAAGGACCTCGCCGGGATCAAAGCCGCCGGAGCGCGGCGCGACATGGCGTGCGCCCATGCGGACGTGGATCGGTGCGTAAATGCCTGCGCCATGGCTCATCGGGGCGGCATAAAGCGCGGCGTCGTCGGCCGAGACCGGGTCCACGTCGATGGGATAGCAGGTGGAGGTGGCGGCGATCATGCCATGGGTGATCTGCACGCCCTTGGGTTTGCCGGTGGTCCCGGAGGTATAGAACAGCCACGCAAGGTCCGAGGCGTCGCGCGCGGTGCAAGGGGCCCGGTCGGCGGAGAGGCTGCCCAGCGGCACGGCGTTGGGGGCCTGCATCCCGTCGCCGGTGAAGCAAAGCCGCGCGCCCGCGTTGTCGAGGATGTAGGCGGCTTCGCGCGGGTGGAGTTTGGCGTTGACCGGCACGGCGACGGCCCCCGCCCACCAGATGCCGAACATCGCGATCAGGTAATCGGGGCTGTTCTTGGCAAAGAGGCCAACGCGGTCGCCGGGGGCGATGCCGCGCGCGACAAGCCCTCCGGCCAGACGCGCGGCCCGGTCGGCAAATTGCGCGTATGTGGCGACAAGCGCATCGCCCAGCAAAAGCGCCGGGGTCGCACCGCGCGTGGCGGCGGTCCGGGCAAGCCAGACGGCAATGTTCACGACGCGCGCACTGGCAGAACCTGTTCGCCAAGGCCATCGATGCCAAGGCGCATTTCCTGCCCGTCCCGGAGAAAGACCTGCGGGGATTTGCCCATGCCGACGCCCGGCGGCGTACCGGTGGTGATCAGGTCGCCGGGCTCCAGCGTCATGAAACGGCTGATATATTCGACAAGGAAGGCCGGTTTGAAGATCATCGTATCGGTATTGCCGCCCTGCATGCGCTGGCCATCGACATCAAGCCAGATGCCGCGCCCGGTGGGGTCGGAAACTTCATCCGCCGTGACCATCCACGGCCCGATCGGCGCGAAGGTGTCATAGCTCTTGCCCTTGGTCCATTGGCCGCCCATTTCTTGCTGATAAGCGCGCTCGGAGATGTCGTTGACGACGCAATAGCCCGCGATATGGGCGGCACCATTGGTGGCGTGTTTCGCGGTTCGGCCGATGATGATGCCAAGCTCCACCTCCCAATCGGTCTTTTCGCTGCCGGGCGGCAGGATGACCGGATCATTGGGGCCGGAAATCGCGGTGGTGGCCTTCATGAACAGCACCGGCTCGGAGGGCACATCCCAGCCGCCTTCCGCAGCATGGTCGGCATAGTTGAGGCCAACGCAGACAAGTTTGCCCGGCCGCGCGATGCAGGGGCCAAGGCGCGTTTGAGACACCTGCGGCAGGGTGTCGATATCGAAAGCGGGGATATCGGCGAGCATGGCGCCGTCGATATCGGTGACGATCCCGCTGAGGTCGCGGATGGTTCCGTCTGCGTCGAGAACGCCGGGCTTTTCGGCCCCGATTTCACCCCATCTGACAAAGCGCATGACTGTCTCCCTTGAATGTGTCGGTGCCATCATGCTTCGCTGCTGCGGTAAGGGAAAGAGGGGTCCTATGGCCGATATCATCATCCTTGGCATCTTTGTCGCCGATGCCGCCTATCGCACCGAGAAGATGCCGGTGACGGGGCAGACGTTGTTGGGCACGGGGTTTCAGCTTGGCCCCGGTGGCAAAGGGTCGAACCAAGCGGTCGCGGCGGCCAAGGCGGGGGGCGATGTGGCGTTCCTGAGCCGGATCGGCGCGGACACATTCGGGCAGATGGGCCGCGATGTGTGGGCCGGGGCGGGCGTCACGGCGATGGTGAACGAAGATCCCGCGCGGCCCACGGGATCGGCGGGGATTTTCATCGAAGAGGCGACGGGCAAGAACGCGATTGTGGTCGTGCCGGGGGCGGCGGGCGCGTTGAGCGCCGCGGATGTGGAGGCGCGCGCGGCGGAGATTGCGGGCGCGCGCGTGGCCATGACGCAGTTGGAGCAACCGATGGAGGCCGCGCACAGGTTTTTGCAGATTGCGGCGGCGGCGGGTGTGAGCACGATCCTGAACCCCGCGCCGGCGGCGGATTTGCCGGGTGGCATGTTGGAATTGTGCGATTACGTGACCCCGAACGAGACCGAGGCAGAGGAATTGACGGGCGTCCGCGTCACCGGACCCGACGACGCGTTGGAGGCGGCAAGGGGGCTTTTGGCAAAGGGCGTGCGCAAGGGCACGTTGATCACGTTGGGCGAACAGGGATCGCTGTTCTGGGACGGGGCGCGCGCGGTGCATACGCCGCCGATGACGGCCGGGCCGGTGGTGGATACGACCGGGGCGGGCGATGCGTTCAACGGCGGGTTCGCCACGGCACTGGCAGCGGGGCAAGCGTTGGACGATGCGCTGCGCTTTGCGGCGGCCACCGCGGCGCTATCGGTGACGAAACACGGCACGGCCGCGTCGATGCCCACCCGCGCCGAGATCGACCGCCTGCTCTGACGCGCGTCTTCATCTTGCCGGAAAACCTCGGGGGACGTCGCGTATGCGACGGGGGGCAGAGCCCCCTGCCTGCAAGATCTCACGCCGAATTCCGCGACGCCTCGACCTCGGCCACCCAATCGGCGATGCCATCGCGCTGCGCGCGCGGCACGGTATCAAGCAGCAGATCACGCAAGCCGGGCCATTGCGGCGCCTGCGCCAGGAACCGCATGCGGTGGTAATGCAGGATCACGGCGTCCGGCGTCGTGGAATAATCACCCCGGTGGGAGAGCGAATAATTATGCAACTCATCAAGCACCCGGACCTTGTAGCCAAAGCGTTTGACGGTCAGTGGCAAGCTGATCTGGTCAAGCCAGGGGCGCTTTTGGGCGATCTTGCAATGCCGGTCGAAGTCAAGCGCGGTGTCGAGCCAATGGGCGGCGAAGCGGCGGCCATCGTCGCGATGCGGCGCCTCTGGAAAGGCCACGAACCCGGCATTGAAATAGGGAGGATATTCAACCTTTCCGCCTCGCAGAAGGCGCACCCGCTCGGGCGGGACGGGCAGGCCGAAATGCGCGTAGGCGCGGGTCCAGCGGGCGTTCTTGTCACCCCATGTGGGCCGGCCTTCCGGGGCGGCAGCGATGGTATCGGGGGGCAGATCCATGAATTCGGCCAGGCTTCGGGTGCAGGCCATATCGGTGTCGAGAAAGATCGAATGCGTGGTGCCGCGATCGTCGCAGGCGGCGACGATTTTGTTACCGTGCGGATAGGGGCGGTTCCAGTTCGGGGGCGCGGGCAAGTGGCGCAGCTCGACCCCGCAGGTCTCGAACAGGGCGTGGGTCCGGTCGTGTAGTTCGGGGCGATAAGCGTCGGATACATAGGCGAAAAGGCGCACGCGCGCGTCGCCGTCATGGGCCGCGCGCAGGCTTGCGGCGAGAAGCCAGGATTGCTTTTCCAGCCGCAGGCCATCGGCCACGAAGAAAAGCCCAATGGAAGGTTTCGGATCGGCCATGGCGGTTTGTCCCGCGTCTTTTGCGCTGCTCTGGGTCCAGTGTGCCTCGGATCGCGCGGCTTCGCCAGTCAGACCTCAAGATCCGAGACGAAAATCCCGTCTGCGCCACCGGCGCAATTGGCCACAAGCAAGCCACCCGCGCGCTTGTGCTCGGGGTCGGAGGCGTAGGTTTCCAACGCGGACTGATCCGCGAAAAGGCAGGTGAAACCATAGGGGTAGGCTTGCGATTTGCCTTCGAAGTCGCGGTTCGGGCCGTGGTGAAAACCGATCATGCCGGGCAAGCGGGCCGCGACGCGTTCAAGGATTGCCATCGCGTCGTCGAATGCGCTTTGCGATTGATCGGTGGCCGGCGCCAGAAGAACCGTGTGGATCAGCATAATGGTCACTCCTTTTGCGGCGCGGGCCCGACAAGGATCGCGCGGAAATCGTTGACGTTTGTGAGGGTCGGGCCCGGCACGACCTGATCCCCGATGGCGGCGAAGAAGCCATGGGCATCGTTGCGGTCGAGGGCGGCTTGCGCGTCGATCCCGGCGGCGCGGGCCTTGGCGAGGGTGTCGGGGCCGATCACCGCGCCCGCAACCTCGGCTGCACCGTCCACGCCATCGGTGTCGCAGGCAAGCGCGTGGATCTCCGGCACACCGTCGAGGGCCAGCGCAAGGGCCAGCGCGTATTCGGCATTCGGCCCGCCAATGCCATCGCCGCGCCGCGTCACGGTCAATTCGCCGCCCGACAGGATCAGGGTCCCGGGGGCGGCAGCGCGGGCAAGATCGGCATGGGCCGCCGCGACATCGCGCGCCTCGCCTTCGATGGCATCGCCAAGCATCTGGATCTTGTAGCCATGGGTTTCAGCCAGCATGGAGGCGGCGGCAAGCGATTGCGATGGGGCGGCGTAGATGACGTTTTCAACCCGCGACAGGCGCGGATCGTCGGGCAGGAGCGGGTCACCGCCCTGTTCGAGATAGGCCTTGATCGATGCGGGTGGGTTAACGCCCCAGGTTGCCAACGCGGTCAGCGCGCGGGCAGCGGAGCCTTTGTGGCCCACGGTCGGACCGCTGGCGATATCGCCGGGATGGTCGCCGGGCACATCCGAGATCATCAACGCCAGCATGCGCGCAGGATAGGCAGCCGCGGCCAGCCGCCCGCCTTTGACGGCAGAGAGTTCCTTGCGAATGCCGTTGATCTCGCCGATGGGCGCGCCGGAGGCCAGAAGCGCCTGGGTCAGGGTTTGCTTTTCTGCGAGGGTAATGTCGCCTGCGGGCGCGATCAGAAGGGCGGAGCCGCCGCCGGACATCAGGGCAAGCACGAAATCTCCCTCGCCCAGTGTGTCCAGAAGCGCGAGCATGCGTTTGGTGGCGGCCACCCCGGCGGCGTCGGGGACGGGATGCGCGGCCTCCACGATTTCGATGCCTTTGCGGGGGCGGGCATAGCCGTAGCGCGTGATCACCAACCCCTCGCAAGGGCCCCATTCGGCCTCCACCGCTTCGGCCATGCGCGCGCTGGCCTTGCCCGCACCGATCACAACGACGCGGCCGGACGGTTTGGGTGGCAAGGCGGCGGCGAGCGATTGCATCGGGTCGGCAACCTCGACCGCGCGGGCAAAGAGGGAACGCAGGAAGGTATCGGGGGTCATGGCAGGCGTCCGGTGCTGGAGGTGCGGGCAACAAGATCAACGGGGGCGCGATGCTCGGGCGGCGGTGGTGTGCCGTCCTGCATCCACGCCAGAAGGCGGGCGGCGGTGGTGCGTGCAAAGCCATCGATATCGCAGGCGACGGAGCTGATCTGAGGCCAGACCAGCGCGCAATCTTCTATATCATCAAAACCGACGATGCGGAAATCCCGGCCCAGCGTTTTGCCCGCGCGTGCAAACCCCGCATGCAGGCCGAGCGCCACGAGATCATTGAAGCAAAGCGCCGCATCTGCGCCCGCGTCAAGAAGCGCCTGAGCGCTTTCCACGCCGAAGGCGCGGGTGGAGCGGCCATGCAAGGTCAGGGGGTCGGTTCCCGCGCGCGCCATCTCGGTCAGGTAGCCGGATTTGCGTTCTTCGGTGATCGCGACGCCGTCAATGCCGCCGACAAAAGCGATGCGCGTGCTGCCCTGGTTCATCAGGTGCCGCGTGGCGCGCGCGGAGCCGGCGGCATAATCGAAGCTGGCGAAGGGGAAGAGGTCGCTGCGGGTGTTGGTTTGGCGCAGGACCTGGATCGTGGGCAGGTTGGCGCGCGCGATCTGATCAAAGGCCGCGCCACCGTCGCCATAGGCGGGCGAGACGACAAGGCCCGAGACGCCGTGTTCGATCATGGAGCCGACAAGCTCGGCCTGCAATTCGGCGTTTTCATCGGAATTGGCGATGACGGTGGCGTAGCCCTTGGCGGCAAGCGTCATTTGCAGGACGGTGGCAAATTCGGTGAAGAAGGGATTGCGCAGGTCGTTGATGACAAGGCCGACGAGGCCCGCGGATTGTGAGCGCATCTGAGCGGCGGCGCGGTTGTAGATGTAACCGATTTCGGCCATCGCGGCGCGCACGTTTTGGCGCGTTTGATCTTTCACCTGCGGCGCGTTTTGCAGGACGAGCGACACGGTGGATTTCGACACGCCCGCTTTGGCTGCCACGTCGAGGATGGTGGGGCGGCGGGTCACGGCGCGATCCCGTGCAGCGCCAGAAGGTGAGACATGCGCCGGGCGGCGAGTTCGGGATCGGTCAAAAGGCGCGCCTGATCCGCGAGGCGGAAGACCTCAGCGAAATAGGTGATGTCGCGGGAGGATTGGAGGCCCGCCGCCATGGTGAAATGCGATTGATGGCCGTTGAGCCACGCCAGGAACGCAATGCCGACCTTGTAGAATTGCGTGGGAGCCTTGAAGATTTCGCGGCTCAGCGGGACGGTTGGCGCAAGCAGCGCGTGGTAGGTTTCGGTGTCGCCCTTGGCGAGTGCCTCAAGCGCCTGAGCGGCGGCGGGGGCGATGGCGGCGAAGATCCCGAGCAGGGCATGGGAATGATGCGTGCCGCAGCCAAGCATAAGCGGCGCATAGTTGAAATCGTCACCCGTATAGAGGCGGACGCCATCGGGAAGTCGCGCGCGGAAGGATTCTTCGTGCGCCTGATCCAGAAGCGAGATCTTGATGCCGTCGATCTTGGCGGCGTTGCGGGTGACGAGGTCCAGGACGATTTCGTTGGCCTGCGCGAGGTCGGATCCGCCCCAATATCCGGTCAGGGCCGGGTCGAACATCGGCCCGAGCCAATGGAGGATGACGCGGTCGGAGGCCTGCGTGATGAGATCGTCATAAAGCCGGGCATAGATATCCGGCCCGGCGGCGACGGCGGGAAGCGCGCGGGTCGCCATGAGGATGAGTTGGCCACCCTCGGCCTCGATCGCCTCCATCTGGGTCAAGTAGGCGGCGCGGATGGCATCGGGCGACTTGAGTTCTTCTACAGGAATATGATCGGTCCCGGCCCCACAGGCGACGCGCGGGCGGGAAGGATGGGCCTTGGCAGCGCGTAGGGTGCGCTGGATCAGCTCGCGCGCGGTCGCCCAATCCAGACCCATGCCGCGTTGCGCAGTATCCATCGCTTCGGCCAGGCCAAGCCCCTGATCCCAAAGGGTTTCACGAAAGCGCAGGGTGGCGTCCCAATCCATGGCGGGCCGCCCGACCCAAGGGTCACGCGCGGCGACCGGGTCGACGACGACATGGGCGGCGGCGAAGGCGGTCCGGGCGAGCGGGACACCGGGCGCGCGCGGCACAAGGGGCGTGCCTTGCAGCGTGTAATCTTCGAGCGTCCCGGCGGAGGTGGGCAATTTCATGATCTCATATCCCATGGTCTTCGCGGATCATGTCGGCGGCTTTTTCGCCGATCATGATCGTGGCCGCATTGGTATTGGAAGAGATGACGTTGGGCATGATCGAAGCATCCGCGACCCGCAGCTTTTCGATGCCATTGACGCGCAGGCGCGGTGTGACAACGGCGCTGTCGCCCGAGCCCATGGCGCAGGTGCCGGCGCAATGATGCGAGGTCTTGGAATGCTGACAGATGAAGTTGAAATAATCGGCGTCGGCTTGAACGTCGGGACCGGGCAGACGTTCGGCCTTGATGAAAGGTTTGAGCGGTTCTTGTGCAAGAATGGCTTGGGTCAGTTTGAGGCCCTTGATCGACATTTCGCGATCAAGCGGGTCGGCGCAATAATTGGGATCGATCAGGGGCGCTTTGGTCGGATCGGCGGATTGCAGGCGGACCGTGCCGCGTGAGCGCGGGCGCAGGTAGCAGGAGTTCAGCGTGACGCCGCCCTGAGGCATCGCGGCGACGCCGGCTTCGATCCCGGTGCCAAGACCAAGGTGAAATTGCAGGTCGGGCGAGCGCGCGTTTTCGTCGGCATACCAGAAGCCCCCGGTTTCAAACAGGCTACTGGCGACGGGGCCCTTGCGGGTGAACAGGTATTGCAGCGCAGCCAACGCGCCCAGATGCGGCTTGGCGAAGCGGTCATAGGTGTGCGGGCCGGAGACCTCGGCGATGCAGTAAAGATCAAGGTGATCTTGCAGGTTCGCGCCGACCTGCGCCTGATCAAGCAGCAGGTCGATGCCAAGCGCACGCAGATGGTCGGCGGGGCCGATGCCGGAGAGCTGCAAAAGGCGCGGTGAACCGATGGCGCCG
>CAZPJO010000034.1:0-13528 GCA_964586895.1 uncultured Roseicyclus sp. | reverse complement strand
TGGATATAGTCGCCAGCCTTGACGAAATAGGCCTCGGCGGTCGCGGAATGGACGCGGATGTTCTCGATCGGTTCGGCCAGCGGATCGGGCAGGTCGAAGCCCTTGCGTGGTTTGATCGTGGCACGCGTCACCCACAGCGTGAGGGGGGAGGCGGTGTCCTGGCGCTCGGCGTCCATGCGGCCGGTGGGATTGGGATGCGGGGCGGCGACGATGAGGGTGCCGTCGGATTGCACGATCAGGGTCTGGTCGGTGCCCGCCGGTGTTGTGGTCTCGAACAGGTGGATGGCATTGGCGGCGGCGATGTCGATGCCGCGTGGCTCAAGCCCCAGGCGCAGACCGCGCAGGGAGTGGTCGTTGGACGCGAGAAGGCGTTGCAGGCCGCCTGCGGGGGCGGTGGCCTTGCCATCGAGCAGGTCGACGAGACGCCCGCCCGCACCTGCGGTGACGATTTCGCAGGGCTGGCCGCCTTCGGTGTTGACGATGCGCAGGCTGTCCCCGGCCTCGACCGGGATCACAACCGCGCCGCAGCCCTCGACCACGTAGCGTTCGGTGCCGGGGGGCAGGCTGAAGACCGAGGGGACGTAGACCCGACTGGGCCGGGGCGGGCCGGGCACGACATCGGGATAGGTTTCGTCCAGCACGCTGACCTCCTTGGCATTCAAACGTTGCCTCAGCGGAAAATTTATTTAACTTTAAGAAAATCTCTGCGGGGATCAACTGCAATCTGTTCAGCCGATCCGGGCGGTGCGTAACCGGCTTGGATCCCACATAATTCCGGATCGGAGAAAGCTTTGGCCTCACTTCTACTTGGCCTTCTGGCGGCGTTTTCATGGGCGGTGCACGATTTGTGCGTGCGCAAGGTCAGCGCGGCGGAGGGGACGTTTGCGGCGCTCGTCTCGGTGCTGACGCTTGGCACGTTGGTGGCCTTGCCGTTTGCGTTCATTCTGGCCGAGCCCGCAGAAGCGTCGGCGGAGGCCTATGGGCGCGCGATCGTGGCGGGGTTGGTGTATGCGGTTGCGGGCCTTGGCCTCTACAAAGCCTTGGAGATCGGGCCGGTGCGCCTGGTGGCGCCGATCATCGGGGCGTATCCGATCCTTTCCATGGCCTGGGCGGCCTATACCGGGAGCCCGTTGACAGGGCTTCATTGGGTGGCCGTCTTTGTCGTCATCGGTGGCGTGGCCTTCATCGCCATCAGCTCGGACGGGGGATCCTCGGATGGCTCGAAACGGGAAGCGATTTTCTGGTCACTGGTGTCGGGGCCGGGCTTTGCCGTGGCCTTCGCAATCAGCCAATCGGCGACGATGCTGTCGGACGAATGGACCATGATGGTGCCGTTCCGGGTTGCGGCCATCGTGGCGGTGGTTGCCATGGCGCTGGCGTGGCGCGCGCAGCTCAGGCCGCGCATCGGGTCCCTTTGGATCTTTGCGATCATGGGAACGCTGGATCTGATTGCGATCAGTGCGGTTTCGGCGGCGGGCCGGCTGCCTTACCCGGAATTCGCCGCTGTTGCGGCCTCCACCTTCGGGTTGATCACGGTTGTTCTGGCCACGATTTTCCTGGGCGAGCGAATGCGCGCGCCGCAATGGACAGCCGTGGTCGCGGTCTTTGTGGCCATCGGCAGTCTGGGTATTTGAACACGCCCTACCGCGCGCGCAGAGTTAACGCGACGCTAGCTTGAGGCCGTGCCAAAATAGGCAGCGTCCAGCAGAATCTTGTCGCCCGCCAGATCGCGCGCGGAGCCCGCGTATTGGACACGGCCCCCGCGCAGCACCACGGCATGGTCGGCGATCTCAAGGGCCAGATCGACGAATTGTTCGATCAGGATGATGCCCGTGCCTTCGTCGCGCAGGGTGCAGATCACGTCGAGCAGGCGTTTGACGATCAGCGGCGCCAGACCAAGCGACATCTCGTCAATGATCAGGTAATGCGGGCTGGCCATCAGGGCATGGCCAATCGCGACCATCTGTTGCTGTCCGCCCGACAAGGTGCCCGCCGCTTGGGTCTTGCGCTCGGCCAGTTCGGGGAAACGGGCGTAGGTCTTGGCCAGATTGTCCTCGATGTCGCCCGGTCGCACGGCCCCTGCGGCGCGCAGGTTTTCATCAACGCTCAGCGCCGTCAGCACCCGGTGGCCTTCGGGGACGGCGGCGACACCGGCCTTGCGGATCACATTGGGCGCCGCGTTCGTGAGATCGGTGGAGGCGAGTGTGACACTGCCGCCGGACACCGGCAACATGCCCGCGATGGCGGAGACCAGTTCGGATTTTCCGGCCCCGTTCGCGCCCAGAATGGCCAGGATCTGCCCCGGCTCCACACCAAGCGAGACGCCGTGCAACAGCGTCTTGTTGTCGGGCGCGACGCTCAGGTCCGACACGGTCAGGGTCATGGCGCATCCTCCAGCGTGCCGAGATAGGCGGCCTTGACGGCAGGGTCGTTCAACACGTCCGCCGTGGGACCAAAGGCGATCACCTTGCCGAAATCCAACACCAGCGTTTCCGCGCAGATGCGTTTGATCAGGTCGACATCATGGTCGATCAGCAGCACCTGCGCGCCGGTATGGTCATGGATGCGCAGGATCAGGTTGCCCAGATGCTCGGTCTCTTGAATGGACAAGCCGCCTGCGGGTTCATCGAACATGATCAGCTTGGGCCGCCCGACGATGCATTTCGCCACATCCGTCAGCCTGCGTTGAAACGAATTCAGGTCGGCGCCCGGGACATCTGCCATGTCCGACAGGCCTACGAAATCGAGCGCGTGCGCGACATCTATGGCCTTGTGATCCGGGCTGGTGCGATCCGTATCGCTTTGCACCTGCACGTTTTCGAAGACGGTAAGGTCTTCGGCGATTTCTTCCTTCTGGAACGACCGCCGCAGGCCCCATTGGCTGCGTTGATGGGGCGACAGGGGGGCAAGGTCGTGCCCGAGGGCGGAAATGGTGCCGTCATTGGGCGGGATGAAGCCGGAAAAGACGTTCATCAGGGTGGTTTTGCCCGCGCCGTTGGGCCCGATGACGCCGCTGATCGGGTGGGTGAATGTCGCGCTGACCGCGTCGAGGGCGCGCACGCCGCCAAACAGGACCGAAACGTCTGCAACTTTTGTGGTGCCCGTCGTTTTTTGGTCCGAAGCCATGGCGGGTGCCGCTTGTGTCAAGGTGATGTCCGCATCGCGGCGTTGTGCGGATCCCGTGCCGAACAGGCCCCAGATCTGCCCCGCGATCCCATTGGGCGCGGTGATCACGGCATGCAGCAATCCGACGCCGAAGATCACGTAGGACAGGTCCGCATCGACGCCCCATGTGTTGAGCAGAGCGGGCAGGATGCGGAACAGAGCGGCGGCGATGATGACGCCAAGCCAGTAGCGCGCGCCGCCCACCACGGCGAGCGCGAAGAGCAGGATGCTTTCGCTGGCCCGGAACGTGCCGCCGTCCAGCAGGCCCAGGCTACCGGCCAGAAGCCCGCCCGCGAGCCCGGCCATCAGGCCCGAGAGGCCGAAGGCGATGGTCTTGTGGAAGGTGACGTTAACGCCCGCGGCCATGGCCGCCGCCTCGGACCGGCGGATCAGCGCCCAGGCGCGGCCGGGGGCCATGCGGCGAAAGCCTTCGATCAGCGCAAAGCCAAGGGTGGCCACGATGACGACATAGCGCAGGTAGCCCGCGTCGGTTTCGGCGAGGGCAGGGCGGGGCATCCGCTCTACGCCCGTTTGGACGCCCCAGAACCCCTCGCCGCCGTTGGGAAATTGGAAGGTGGCGAGCACGATCTCCAGGCCGCCCGCTGCCATCAGCGTGACAAGGGCCAGGTAAAGCCCCCGCATGCGCAGGGCGGGCAGGGCGAGGATCATGCCGAAGATCATCGTGGAGAGGCCCGCGAGGATCAGGTTGATTTCAAATGGCAGGCCGAACGCGAAATAGAGGCGCAGCATGATCCAGGCGCCCAATCCCATCAGACCAACTTGGGCCAGGTTGACCATGCCAAGGCGCGCGTAAAGGAAAGCCACGCCCGCCAGTGCCAGCACAAAGCACGCGGTGGAGGTGAAGACGCTGAGCCACAGTGAATTCGACAAGGCGGGCAGCAGAAGGGCCGCGAAAAGGGCGAAGCCAAGGCCCGCCCAACCAGAGCGCGAGGCGCGGAAAGGGAAGGACGCCATCGGGTTATTCCTTGGCCTGGAAGGTGAGGCGGGAGCCGCGTTGGATCCAAAGCAGCACAAGGGCCGCGATGACGAAGGGTGCAATGGGGCGCACGTGTTTGAGGGTGTCGGAGAGGGTCAGCATGTTCTCGATCACGCCCATCGATAGCCCGCCGATCAGCACGAGAGGCAAATGCTCCAACCGGCCACAGATCGCGGCGGCGATGGAGGGGATTACCATGAAGGTGATGACCGTGGGTTCCAGCCGGATCAGGTCGCCGAACATCAGGCCGGTGAACCCCGCAATGACGCCCGACATGCCCCAGGCCAGCGTCTCGACGCGCAAGATGGGGATGCCGATCAGCGCGGAGAGGTCGCGGCTATTGGCGAGCGCGCGCATATGCAGGCCGAGGGAGGTAAATTTGAGAAACGCGCCGATGCCGATGACCAGCGCGATGGAGGTGACGATGACGATCAGCCGCGTACCGGTGACGCGCAGGCCGAGGATCTGCACCGCGACATTGTCCGACGGCAACGACAGGGAGCGCGGATCGTCGACCCAGATGAAGCTGACCACCCCGAGGATGATCAGTGCAAACCCAAGGGTCGCGACGGCCTTGACCACCGGTTCGCGCCACGCCAGCGCGGGCGCGATGAAACGGCCGTAAAACAACATGATGGCCAGCGCGGTCACGATGCACGCGAGCCACGTTGCAGGCGCCCAAACGCTCCATTGGCCCAATTGCCACGCGACCATTGCGCCCGCCGCCCCAGCCGCCCCATTGGCGAAATTCAGCACGCCTGTGGCACGGTAGAGCACGACAAGGCCGATGCCGCCCAAGGCATAAAGCGAGCCCACGGCAAGGCCCGACACAAGGAACAGGCCGATCACCCGGCCCGGCGTGCCCCAGCCCAAGGCGATCAGGATGACAGCCATCAAGGCGGCGAACAGCAGCCAGTTCAGCGCTTTGGACACGGATTTATTTCCTTACCTGAAAAGGAGGCCCCGCCACCGATGGATGGCGGGGCAGATGATTTCAGCGCAGGCCAAGCTCTGCTTCAAGGGCGCGGTGCGGCTCGAAATAGGCGCTGTCGTATTCGTAGCAGTCGCGCACGATCTCGAACCCGCCGCCCACGATGCGCAGCATGTAGCCCGCTTGGTTGGGCATGTGGAAATCGGCGTCGCCCACGTAATACGGCCCGCACATCATGTCAGAGGTATAGCCCGAGATGGAGCGGATCGCGTCCGAGACGGCGGCGCGGTCATCAAGGGCAGCTTCGTCCATCTCCAGCATGCGCTGCACGAAGAAGCTGGCCGAAAGGTAACCCGCCTGCGCGAAGCTGTCGCGCGGGTCGTCGTCATTGGCGTAAGCGTCCATGACGGCGATGAAGTTCAGCGCATCCGGTCCGCCGGTTTGCAGCGGCGCAAGCTCGGCGTTCACATAGACATGGCCGTCCCAATACTCACCCAGGGCGGCAGGCACCGACAGGTCATAAAGCGGCGTCGGCGCGATCCAGTTGTAGAGGTCGCGCAGATCCTGTTCCTGCGCGGCTTGCAGGATTGCAATGCCAAGGCCTGCGGGCTGGTTCAGCAGGATGGTATCAGCGCCTGTTGCAATGGCCTCCAGCAGGGCGGAGTTCACATCGGGCGCGCCCGGGTTGAGCAGGATGGTGGAGCCCGATCCGCCGCGCGCCTCCATCAGGGCGACGGATTCGTCGCAGGACCACGGGCCATTGTTCGGGATGTTCAGGCCGATGCAGGCGACATGCGTCGCGCCCAGTTCTTCCTGTGCGTATTGCGTGGCCCCGAGGTTGGAGGCCAGCGGTCCCTGGTTGGTGGAGACGATATTGGCCGTCTCGAAACACTCGGAAATGGCGCAGCCGGCGGCCATGACCATGATATCTTCATCCACATAGGTCTGCGCGTTCACGGCCATTTCAATGAAGGAGCCGTTGCCCACAAGCGCCACAGCGCCCGCGTCATTGACCAGCGAGGCGGCGGCTTGCGCGGCCAGTTCGGGGTTCCATTGGTCATTCTCGACCCGGTAGTCGATGGGGCGGCCATTGATCCCGCCGTTGGCGTTCACACAGGCGAAATAGGCCGCAGTTGCATCGGTGGAGGCGGAGAAATCGCCCGGTGCCGCGTTGCCGTGGATGCCGCCCACGATGATCGGCGTGCCGGTCGCGGCCTCGCCCGTGTTCATCCCGCAGACCGCATCGGCCCATGAGGCACCGGCCATGCCAAGCAGTGCCGCGGTGGCGAGCCCTGTGGTTTTGAGTAGGTGTGTCACGAGTATATCCTCCCTGATTTTTCTCGTTTGTTTGAATTATGCGGCCTGTCTGGCCGCGCGTGCGTCTTCCAGGATCATGTCGGCGGCTTTTTCGGCGATCATGATGGCGGGGGCGTTGGTGTTGCCCGAGATGATGGTGGGCATGATCGACGCATCCACGACGCGCAGACCGCGCAGGCCGTGAACCCGGAGGCGTTCATCGACGACGGCACCCGGCCCTTGCCCCATCGCGCAGGTGCCGACCGGATGGTAGACCGTGCGCGCCTCGGACCGGATGAAATCGGTCAAGGCGTCGTCGTCCTGGACGTCCTTGCCTGGCAAAAGCTCGGTCAGGCCGTGCTGCGCGAAGGGATCTTGTTCAAGAATGCGCCGCGCCAGTTTTACCCCCCTGAGCAATACGTCAAGATCGGCTTGGTCCCTGAGCAGGCCGAGATCGATCTGCGGCGGGCCGTCAACGCCGTCGCGCCAGACCCGGCCCCGGCTTTTGGGTTGCAACACGCAGGTGTGCAGCGACACGCCGTGGCCATAGTCGATCACCCGGCCCTTGAGGCTTTTGCGGCCCGGAATGAAGTGGAACTGCACATCGGGGCGGGGCAGCGCGGGGTCGGTGCGGGCGAAACCACCGGCCTCCACCATGTTGGACGAAAACATGCCGCGCCGGGCGAAGACCCATTTCAGAAGCTCACCGCCGAGTTTCGGCAAGGCGGGCAGCGAAAACCCGTAGGGCAGGCGCGATGCGCTTTCGCAGATCACCATGACATCGACGTGGTCTTGCAGGTTTTCGCCGACGCCGGGCAGATCATGCGCGACGCTGAGCCCGGCCTGTTGCAGCGTGTCCGCGCCGCCGATGCCGGAGCGCAGCAGGATATCGGGCGAGCCGATGGCGCCCGCGCACAGGATCACCTCGCCGTGCGCCGTGAAATCCTTCGCGGCACCGTTCCCGATCCGGCAGCTGACGCGCGTAACCTTGCCGTCGGCGAGGTGCAGCTTGGTGACACTGGCATGGGTTTCGACATGCAGGTTCGGGCGCGTGGTGATGGGGTGCAGGAACGCGTTGGCGGTCGAATGCCGCCTGCCGTCTTTCTGGGTGACTTGGTAAAGGCCAACGCCCTCGGGCGCAGCGGTGTTGAAATCGGCGCAGGTCGCAATCTGAAGCTGGCCCGCTGCATCGACAAAGGCGTGGTCCATCAGGTTTGGATCGCGCAGATCGCTTACGGCAAGGGGTCCGTCGCGGCCGTGCAGATCGTGGCTCAGGGCGGAATTGGCGTTGTTTTCCGACTTCTTGAAGTAGGGGAGAACGTCGTCATAGCCCCAGCCGGTGCAACCCGCGCGCGCCCAGGCGTCGTAATCGTCGCGGTGCCCCCGGATGTAGATCATCCCGTTGATTGCGGACGATCCGCCGAGGGTTTTGCCGCGCGGGACCGAGATTTCGCGCCCGTTCAGGCCGGATTGCGGTGATGTGCTATACATCCAGTTGTGGGCCGCGCGGCGCGACAATGCCATCACACCCAACGGGGTTGAGATCAGGGGCGAGCCATCGCGGCCGCCCGCCTCAAGCAGGCAAACCTTTGTCTTGGGGTCCGCGCTGAGCCGATTTGCCAGCACCGCGCCGGACGATCCCGCGCCGACGATGATGTAGTCAAAGGCCTGCAACATCTTCCTCCCCGAAGATGGTTCAATTGGTGCAAACGCTATTCCATTTTCTTTGGTTTTTCTTTGGTCTATCCTTTGGCCAGAGTTGAAGGAGTGATCATGCAGCCCCCCCAACCCTTGCGCGACGCCGCGTTCTTTTTCGATCTTTCCGCTCAGGATCAGCCGCTTGTGGGCAGATCTTTGGCGCGTGCGGACGAACAAGTGCTGGTGATTTCCGACGATCCGGACTTCTTGCCGGACATGCCCCGCGCTTTGCGCCAAACCTTTGCGGAGACCGGGTTGGGGGAGGCGGATCTGGACGCGCAGAAGGTATTGGCCGCCATTGAAGACCATGGCCCGGCTATCGTGGTCACCGACATGCGATGGAGCATCGGGTTTCTGGACGCCGACAGCACGTTCGAGACCTGGAGCAGTGTCATCGAATATCTGCACAACCACGCAGGCACCCGGTTTGTGTCGTTCTACGATCGGGGCGATCTTTTGGAGCGGCAGATGCAGGCGGTGCTGCGCAGCCATCAACAATTTCTTGCGCCGTCGGGGGTTTATGAGAACCCGTTCTGGTTGCCGTCACATTTGCGGTTTGGCGCGGGCGTGGATGATCAATTGTCGTATCTGTTGGGTCGGATCGTGCCCGATTATGCGAATTCCGAGCCGCTCGATGCGGAAACGCGCAGTTTTGCGCGGGGCGCGAACCCCGCGTGGCTTGGCAAGACGCCCGCGCTCAACATCACGGGGCGGGCGCAGGTGCGCTGGCAGATCCGGTGTTTGGGGCCGTTGCGGGTGTATCGGGGCGGCGATCTGATCAATTGGAAAATCCCGGGCGGGTCCGCGCAAAAGACGCGCGCGATGTTCTGCTACCTGCTGCAAAGCGGCGAGAAGGGCGCGCAGGCCGACCGCATCAGCGAATTGATCTGGCCCGATGACGTGACCGAGACCAAGAAGCGCGCGCGCCTGCACCATGCGGTGGCCATGCTGCGAAAAACGCTTGGGGACAAGTCGTCGGTGTTGCGCAACGGGGAGTATTATTCGCTCAACGCGCCGCCGGGAAGCTGGACCGATATTTCAGCCTTTGAGCAGGGGTGCAGGCGGGGCCTTGTGCTTGCCAAACAGGGCGAGTTGGAGGCCGCGACGCGCCATTACCGACAGGCCGAGCGCCTTTATGACGGAGATCTTTTCGAAGATCTTCCGGTTGAATACATCCATAGCGATCTGGAGGATTGGTGCCGTCCGCAGCGGCGGTGGCTGCGTGAAATGATGCTCAAACTGCTGCGCGACATGTCGATTGTGCTGCGCTCGCTTGATCAGACGGAAGAGGCGTTGGAGAAATGCCAACGCGCGCTGAGCATCGATCTGTCCAGTGAGACAAGCAATATGGAGATGTTGCAGATCCTGCATGCCCAAGGGCGTTATGAAGCGTTGGATCGGCAGTTCGAGCAATATCTTGCGGTCACCGAACAGACCGCCGCCCTTGCGCAGGGCACGGCCATAGGCAAGCTGCACCGACGGCTGTTGATGCAGACTTAAGGCGCGGATTTAACGAAAGAAACGCGAGCCAAAGAAAAACCAAAGAAAGCGCAATAGGTTTATCCCATCGTCTGTTGATCTTGGGAGGGCTCTTCATGACCGCGCATCAAGCCATGACCAATGCCGGTGTGTATGATCCCTATGATCTGTCGGCACCGCACCCGACATGGGCGCGGTTCCGCGACGATGCGCCGATCTTCTACCATAAAGAGACCGGGTATTGGATCGTGTCGCGCTATGATGACATCAAGGCGATCTTTGACGATTGGGAGGCGTTTTCGTCAGAGAATGCGCAGGCCCCCGTGACGCCACTGGGGCCTGAGGCGCGGGCGATCATCAAGGCGGGCGGGTTCACCTCGGGCCTGTCGGCGCGCACGCCGCCCACGCACACACGCATCCGCAAAGTGGCGCAGACCGCGTTCAGCCCGCGCCGGTTCAAAGCGATCGAGCCGCAGATCGAGGCCATTGTGGACCGCCACCTGAGCGCCATTGCCGACAAGCCCGAGGTCGATTTCTTCCGCGAGGTCGCCTATCCGGTCCCCGCGCTTGTTCTGTTCACGCTCATGGGCATTCCCGACGAGGACGTGGATCAGGTCAAGGCCTGGGCCACGGACCGCGCGTTGCTGACCTGGGGCAACCTGAGCGAGCAGGAGCAGGTGCCGCGTGCGAAGGGCATGGTGGCCTATTGGAAATATTGCTGCGATCTGGTGGCCGCGCGCAAGCAGACGCCGGGCGATGATTTCCCGTCTGACATGGTGCGCGCGCAAGCCGACGGGGCCGAGATCACCGACGAAGAGATCGCGGGCGTGATGTATTCGGTCCTGTTTGCGGGGCACGAGACGACAACGACCCTCATGGCCAACGCGTTGAAAGTGCTGATGGAAAACCGCGCGTCTTGGGATGCGCTTTGTGCAGATCCCGGACTGATCCGCAACGCGACCGAGGAAATCCTGCGTTATGCGCCGTCGATCGTGTCGTGGCGCAGGCAAGCCAAACGCGATGTCACCGTGGGCGACGTGACGATCCCCGAGGGCGCGAATGTGCTTGTCGTCATGGGCTCCGGCAACCGCGACGAGGCCGTGTACCCGGATGGCGAGGCGTTCGACGTCACGCGCGGCAATGCGCGCACGCACCTGAGCTTTGGGTACGGCATCCACTTTTGCATCGGCTTCCAGCTGGCCAAAATGGAATTCGGCATCATGCTGCGCCAGTTGACGCAACGCTTTCCGGGCCTTCGTCTCGCGCCGGGGCAGGGCACGACATACGTGCGCAACATCTCGTTCCGCGTGCCCGATAAGCTGATCGTCAATCCGGTGGAGACCACACCATGAACACCCCCCACATCCTGCCGTTTGATCAGATCACGGAAGCCGATTTCGCCCGTGTCGGGGGCAAATGCGCCTCACTTGGCGATATGACGGCGGCGGGCGTTGCAGTGCCGCCGGGCTTTGCCGTGACCACGGATGCCTATCTTGCGATGTTGGACGGCACGGGATTGCGGGCAGAGTTGGAAAACCACCTGCGCGGTGTTGATCCAGATGATTTCGCCGCCCTTGACCGGGCCGCGCAAGCTATTCAGGTGCGGTTTCGCTCCCACGCCTTGCCCGCCGAGGTCGAGGACGCCATTCGCGCAGGATACGCGGCGATGGGCGACGCGATGCCGGTGGCCGTGCGCTCGTCGGCCACCGCCGAAGACCTGCCGGACGCGTCCTTTGCCGGGCAGCAGGACACGTACCTTTGGGTGATCGGCGCGGATAACGTTGTGGAGAAAGTGCGCGATTGTTGGGCGTCGCTTTTCACCGCGCGCGCGATTGCCTACCGCGAAAAGAACGACATCCCCCATGTCGAGACGTTGATGAGCGTGGCCGTGCAGAAAATGGTAAACGCCAAATGCGCAGGCGTGGCGATGACGCTGGACCCCAACACGGGCGACCGCACGCGGATCGTGATCGACGCGGCCTGGGGCCTGGGCGAAACGGTGGTGTCGGGCACGGTGACGCCGGATAATTTCGTGGTTGAGAAGGTGCTTCAGGAAATCCTCGACCGGACGGTGTCGGACAAGCACATTGAATTGGTCGGCGATCCCGCGCGTGGCGAGGCGGTGGAGCGCCCGGTCGAGGCGCCGCGCAACACCGCCTCCAGCCTGACAGATGCCGAGGTTTTGGCCGTCGCGATGCTCGCCAAGTCATTGGAAAAGCAAAAGAAGTGCCCGCAAGACGTGGAATGGGCCTTTGACGCCGATCTGCCCGATGGCGAGAACCTTTTGGCCCTGCAAAGCCGCCCGGAAACGGTATGGTCGCAGCGCGCCACCGACAAGCCGAAGACGGCCTATGCGACCGGCATGATGAGCATCACCAACACGCTGACCAATCCCTACGCGGGCAAGGTCAAGAAGTGACAACCATGTTTTCTGGGAGGAAGATCTGACATGGACGCAAAGGTTTCAATGTTTCCAAGCCCTTATGACCTGAAAGCGCCCGCGGGTGCCGAAGGGTGGCAGGAGCTTTATCCCTATTACACCCGCTTTCACCCCGCGCGCCGAACCGAGGAAGACGGCAAATTCTGGTTCTGCAATTCGCAGCATTGGCCGACGCCGTTCAAGTCCTTCGATACGATCATGCTGGATTTCGCGATTAAGGGGTTGGGGCAATACAACACGCGCCATCTGCTGGTGCCGCCGGCCAACGGCGTCGATTACCGCATTCACAACGGCTATGTCTATTTCTCGCCGGTCGCCGTCGCGCCCGAGGATATCGAGGCGCGCGTGCCGATGTTCATGGAGCGCGCCGGGCATTACTTCGGCAATTGGGACGAGTTGCTGGTCAATTGGAAAGCCAAGGTGATGGAGGCCATCGACGGGCTGAACGCGATCTCGTTCAAGCCTCTGCCCGAAACGGAGGAGTTGGAGGTTGTTACCGGTGGGGTCGGGCTCGACAGCACGAACACTCTGTTTGAGGGCTACGAGAAGTCGATCGAGTTATGTTATAAGATCTGGCAATATCATTTCGAATTCCTGAACCTTGGCTACGCGGCCTATCTCGACTTCTTCGGCTTCGTGAAGGAGCAATTCCCCTCGATCCCCGATCAAGCCATCGCCAAGATGGTGCAGGGCGTGGATTCGGAATTGTTCCGCCCCGATGATGAGTTGAAGGGCCTCGCGAAACTGGCGCTGGAATTGGGCGTGGCCGATGCGTTGAAGAGCGGCTCGGTGGACGAGGCGCTTGCAGCCGTGGCCAAGGCGCCCGGCGGGGACGCGTGGATCGCCGCGTGGGACAAGGCCAAGGATCCCTGGTTCAACTTCACCTCCGGCAACGGGTTTTATTCGACCGACAAATACTGGATCGACCATCTCGATATCCCGATGGGCTATCTGCGCGACTATATCGAGCGGCTGGAAGAGGGCGCGGACATTGCGCGTCCCACCGCGAAGCTTTTGGCCGAGCGGGACAGGATCACCGCCGAATACCGCGATATGATGGACGCCGACGCGCAAGAGGCGTTTGACGCCAAGCTGGGTCTGTCGCGCATTGTGTTTCCCTATGTGGAAGATCACAACTTCTATATCGAGCATTGGGCGCTTGGCACGTTCTGGCGCAAGATGCGCGAGTTGAGCGCGCTGTTGCATGATCAAGGCTTCTGGGACGGACCGGAAGACATGTTCTACCTGTCGCGCACCGAAGTGCGCGATGTGCTGTGGGATTATGCGCAGGCGTGGGCGATTGGCACGGAGGTTCACGGCAAGAACATCTGGCCTGCGGAAATCGCGCGTCGGGCGGGCATCCTCAAGGCGTTGCAATCCGAGCCGCCAGTCCCCGCGCTCAACAACCCGCCCGAAGTGATCACCGAGCCGTTTACCATCATGCTCTGGGGCATCACATCCGAGGCGGTTGAAAGCTGGGTCGCGGCAGATGACGCGGGCGATGAGCTTCGTGGTATGGCCG
>CAZPJO010000033.1:0-13853 GCA_964586895.1 uncultured Roseicyclus sp. | reverse complement strand
ACTTCGAGGAACCTGAAAAGGCACGTCACAAGGTGGCCTTTGATAATCTCACGCCACTTTACCCTGATGAACGCCTGACGATGGAGATCGAAGATCCGACGATCAAGGATCGCTCCGCACGCATCATCGACCTTGTTTCGCCCATTGGTAAGGGTCAACGAAGCTTGATCGTTGCGCCGCCCCGGACCGGCAAAACCGTTCTTCTGCAGAACATCGCAAATTCGATCGAGAGCAATCATCCCGAATGCTATTTGATCGTGCTTCTGATCGACGAGCGGCCGGAAGAAGTCACCGATATGCAGCGGTCCGTGAAGGGAGAGGTCATCTCCTCGACCTTTGACGAACCTGCTACGCGCCACGTTGCTGTTTCAGAAATGGTGATCGAAAAGGCGAAGCGCCTGGTCGAACATAAACGTGATGTTGTGATCCTGTTGGACTCGATCACGCGTTTGGGCCGCGCATTTAACACGGTCGTTCCGTCGTCGGGCAAGGTCTTGACCGGTGGTGTTGATGCCAACGCGCTGCAGCGCCCAAAGCGGTTCTTTGGTGCGGCTCGTAACATTGAAGAAGGCGGATCGCTGACCATCATTGCGACGGCTCTGATCGATACGGGCAGCCGGATGGACGAAGTGATCTTCGAAGAATTCAAAGGCACGGGTAACAGCGAGATCGTTCTGGACCGCAAAATCGCGGACAAGCGTGTTTATCCTGCGATGGATATCCTCAAGTCGGGAACGCGGAAGGAAGACTTGCTTGTCGACAAAGGTGATCTTCAAAAGACCTTCGTGCTTCGCCGTATCCTGAACCCGATGGGGACGACCGATGCCATCGAGTTCCTGATTTCAAAGTTGAAGCAGACGAAGACCAATTCGGAATTCTTCGATTCGATGAATACCTGAACCAAAGGGTGATGTGATGCAGACCATTTTCGCCCTGGCAACCGCCCGGGGGAAAGCGGGCGTCGCGATCATCCGGGTGTCGGGACCGGAGGCCTTTGCCATCGGTCGGGTTCTGTGCGGGAGTTTGCCGAACCCCGGCCAACACGCGGTTCGTACCGTGACGTCGCAGGACGGGGCGGTTCTGGATCAGGGTCTGGTGCTGATATTCCAGGGGCCAAAAAGCTTCACGGGAGAGGATGTTCTGGAGCTTCAGCTCCACGGCAGTGTTGCCGTGATCCGAGCCGTGGAACGCCGGATCATGGAGACTGGGCTCGCCCGAGAAGCAGAGGCCGGAGAGTTTACTAAGCGCGCCTTGATCAACGACAGATTGGATCTGGCACAAGTCGAAGGCCTTGGCGATCTGGTCGAAGCGGAGACGGAAGCGCAAAGATTGCAGGCGCAGCATGTGTTTTCCGGCGCATTGTCCAGAAAAATGGCCCATCTGCGGGATATGGGTATTCGGGCCGTGGCGCTTCTGACTGCGACGATTGATTTCGCAGATGAAGAGGTGCCGGTGGATGTCACGCCAGAGGTCTTGGAGCTTCTCCGACAGTTGAACGATGACCTTAGGGAGGAAATCGACGGCTCGCATGTTGCCGAGCGTGTGCGGGATGGATTTGAAGTTGCAATTCTTGGTGCCCCGAACGCCGGGAAATCGACGTTGCTTAACGCTTTGGCCGGGCGCGATATCGCCATTACGTCGAGCGTGGCTGGCACAACGCGTGATGTCATCGAAGCACGATTGGATATATCTGGCCTTGCGGTAACATTCCTCGACACTGCCGGCTTGCGGGAGACGACGGATGAGGTGGAGCAAATTGGCGTTGTCCGCGCGATAAATCGTGCGTTGGAAGCGGACCTGAGGATCCTTTTGGAATCGGAGGAATTTGGGCTTCCAACCGATCTTGAAGGGAAGATCGACCTTACCTATGCCTCCAAGGCGGACCTGACCGGTTTGGGCGGGGTGTCGGGTGTGACGGGAGAGGGCCTGAATGATCTGATCTCGGATGTCTCCGGACTGCTTTCAGAACGTGTCGCCCAAGTCAGGTCAACGATATCTGCGCGTCAGCGTGGCGGTATGCAGCGCGCAAAGCATGAGTACCAGGCAGCGATAACTGTGCTGCAAGCTGGTGCTGAGGTAGAGATCGCCGCGGAACATGTTCAACATGGATTGCGCGCGCTTGACTCAGTTATTGGTCGCGTGGATGTAGAGAACATTCTTGGCGAAATTTTCTCCCGGTTCTGTATCGGGAAGTAGGAGTGTTTCACGTGAAACATCCAGACTTCGATGTTGTTGTCGTCGGCGGTGGTCACGCGGGTGTAGAAGCCGCAGATGCCGCACGGCGGGCTGGCGCAAGCACAGCATTGATCACGCTGCGGAAGGCTGATCTTGGTGTGATGTCCTGCAATCCGGCGATTGGCGGCTTGGGTAAGGGCCACCTTGTCCGTGAAATCGACGCGCTTGGGGGCGTTATGGCGCGCGCTGCAGATGCGTCTGGTATCCAATATCGCCTTTTGAATCGCCGCAAGGGCGCCGCAGTCCAAGGGCCACGAACGCAATCCGACCGAGTTTTGTATGCGCAGGCCATTCAGAACCATTTCGCCGAAGTGGACGATCTTAAACTTATTGAAGGGGAGGTCGCGGACCTCATCGTTAAGGATGGACGAGCCGTTGGCGTCACGCTGATCGACGGGAGCGAGATCCGTTCCCATGCGGTGGTTTTGACCACTGGTACGTTTCTAAGGGGCATCATCCATATCGGTGACCGCAAGATTGAAGGCGGTCGCATGGGCGATCGTCCGTCCGTCAAGCTCGCGGAACGCATGGATGCGATGAGCCTTCCAATGGGGCGCCTCAAGACCGGGACGCCGCCACGGCTCAAGAGTAGCTCGATCAATTGGGACATCCTGCAGGTGCAGAAGGCCGACGTTGATCCAACCTTCTTTTCGTTCCTGACCACCCACGTTCAGGCACGCCAGATTGCATGTGGGATTACCCATACCAACACGAAGACTCATGAGATCATTGAAGAAAACCTTGGGCGGTCTGCCATGTATGGTGGGATGATCGAGGGGGTCGGACCACGATATTGTCCGTCCATCGAAGACAAGGTTGTTCGGTTCAGTGACAAGGATTCGCACCAGATCTTCCTGGAGCCAGAGGGTTTGACCTCTGACGTGGTTTACCCAAATGGCATTTCGACATCGCTTCCAGAGGACGTTCAGGATGCCTATGTCAGGTCGATTGTGGGTCTGGAGGACGCAGAGATCCTGCAACCTGGCTATGCGATCGAATATGACTACGTGGACCCGACCTGTTTGTCGGATCAGCTGGAGCTTCGCCACTGCCCGGGATTGTATCTCGCGGGTCAGATCAACGGAACGACCGGGTATGAAGAGGCTGCGGCGCAGGGGCTTGTTGCGGGTTTGTCTGCAGCGCTTTGCGCCCAGGGGCGGGACGCAGTGCATTTCAGCCGGAGGGAAAGCTACATCGGTGTCATGATTGACGACCTTACGACGCGGGGCGTTGCGGAGCCTTATCGCATGTTCACCTCGCGCGCTGAGTACCGTCTGTCACTTCGTGCAGACAATGCGGACGAACGCCTGACCCCACTGGCGACCGAGTTGGACTTGATTGATGAACAGCGTCGGACTGTATTCGAGGCAAAAATGAATAGGTTGGAACGTGGTCGGGACCTTTTAACAGATTTGATCGCAACGCCGACTGAGGCGAACGACGTTGGGATTACTGTGAGCGGCGACGGCAAGCGACGAACAGGTATGGAGTATTTGGCCTTTCCGGATGTTCAGGTCGAAGACCTTGCCCGTCTTCAACCAAAGCTTGATGATTTGGATGCCGCCACTGGGAAGCAACTGAAGATCGAGGCGACATACGCAACTTATGTTGCGCGCCAGAAAAAGGATGCTGAGGCGCTTGATCGTGATGAGGCGAAGGCGATCCCTGGCGGTTTCCCTTATGCAGAGGTGATTGGTTTATCGAATGAACTGCGCTCGAAATTGACGCGTGTTCAACCGTCTACTTTGGGGCAAGCCGGGCGGATAGACGGGATGACGCCAGCAGCTTTGGCTTTGATCCTTACCCAGTTGCGTAAACTTGATCGGAAGTCGGCGTGACAGAAGACGAAGCCACGGCGTGGCTGCAACACCGTGTTTCACGTGAAACATTCGACCGATTAGAAATTTACCACGAGCTTCTTCTAAAATGGCAACGCACCGTCAATCTTGTTGCGCCCACGACGCTGGAAGGGGCTTGGTCGCGACATTTCGTGGATTCCGCGCAGATCTTTGAATTGGCACCAAACAGGACGGGGCAGTGGCTTGATCTCGGGTCTGGCGGCGGTTTTCCTGGCCTTGTCATTGCTGCGATGGGCGCTGAAACCAATCCAAACCTTCGAGTAACCTTGGTTGAAAGTGACATAAGAAAGTGTGGTTTTCTTCGGGAGGTCGCGCGGAAGATGGGCGTTACGGTGAACATCTTGTCACGTCGGATCAGCGATATTCCAAAACAATCCCCGGATGTCATCTCGGCCCGCGCGTTGAGCGATCTGAATGCTCTGATCAATCATGCAAAACCGCATTTGACACCAAAAACCCAATTGCTCTTCTCGAAAGGTCACGCGTGGCGGGAAGAGGTTGAAACGCTGCCGTTACACTGGCAAAGCATTTGTGAACCCCTGTCGAGTGTCACGAACCCTGACGCGGTTATTCTGCGTTTTGACATCAGCCTATTGAAGGACGAAGCCTGAGATGCGCATCGTTGCAATCACGAACCAAAAAGGCGGCGTCGGAAAGACGACAACGGCGATCAACCTAGGCGCAACGCTCGCATCCATGAAGTTCCGGGTTCTAATCGTAGATTTGGATCCTCAGGGAAACGCGTCGACCGGTCTTGGGATTGATCCCGCCGATCGGGTCCGCTCGACCTATGATTTGCTTCTGGATGGTGCGAACCTGGCGGATGTCGCGTTGCGAACGCAGGTTGAAAACCTTTGGATCGCGCCGGCAACGACCGATCTCAGCTCGACGGATATTGAACTCGGTCAGCGGGATAACCGGGTTTTCCTCTTGAAAGAAGCGTTGGCGCAAGCCGTTTCATACGATTACGTGTTGATCGATTGTCCGCCGTCCTTGAGCCTTCTGACGTTGAACGCGTTGACCGCAGCGCATTCCTTGCTTGTCCCGCTGCAGGCCGAGTTTTTTGCGTTGGAGGGCTTGTCCCAATTGATGCTGACGGTGCGCGAAGTCCGCGAAACCGCCAATCCGGCGCTCAGGATCGAGGGGGTCGTCCTGACGATGCATGATTCCCGTATGAACCTGAGCAAGCAGGTTGAGGATGATGCCCGCGCCACACTCGGAGAGTTGGTTTTCGACACCATCGTTCCGCGTAATGTACGCCTTAGCGAGGCGCCATCTTTTGCATTGCCTGTGATTGCCTATGATCCGGCGTCCAAAGGCAGCCAAGCCTATATCGATCTCGCGAATGAGTTGCTTGAACGCCAACCGCAAGCCCAGGAGTCCGCATAATATGGCACGATCAACCGAAAAGCGGGGCCTGGGTCGGGGCCTCTCGGCTCTTATGGCGGATATTGATGCGGGCGGTGAAGCAACTCCGTCGCAAGGAGCGGCAGCGGTTTCTTCCCGCCCTGATCGCACGCTTCCAATTGAAGATTTGCGCGCGAATCCGGATCAGCCCCGCCGGATGTTTCGTGATGAGGAGCTGCGAGAGCTTGCGCAATCAATAGAAGAGCACGGGATTATCCAGCCACTGATTGTGCGCCCAGATCCAAGTGACACGGCGAAATATCAGATCGTCGCAGGCGAGCGTCGCTGGCGCGCGGCCCAGATCGCGAAGTTGCACGATGTTCCCGTGGTGGTTCGTAATTTCGACGAAAATGAGCTTCTGCAGGTTGCCATCATCGAAAACATCCAGCGGGCTGATTTGAACCCGATGGAAGAGGCGCAAGGTTACAAGCAGCTGATGGACCGATTCGGGCACACGCAGCTTGAGCTATCCACCGCCATGGGGAAAAGCCGCAGCCATTTGGCGAACGTGATGCGGTTGCTGCAATTGCCCGATGAAATCCAAACGATGGTCCGTGATGGGCAGCTTAGCGCAGGCCACGCGCGCGCTTTGCTGACCGCCCATGATCCGCTTGGGCTGGCACGTCGCGCGATTGCAGAAGATCTGTCGGTTCGCGCGGTTGAGAAGGCGGCCAAATCGACGGTTGCAGCAGGCCCCCGTGGGACTGGCGCAGCCCCTACGGCAAAGGATGCGGATACGCGCGCATTGGAAGCTGATTTGACCGCAGCCCTCTCTACCAAGGTAAGGATTGATCACGATGCGCAATCCGGTAAGGGACAAATTTCTATTTATTACAAAGACTTAGAAAAACTTGATGATCTGATGCGGGTGCTGAACGCAACGTGAGCCTTAGGCCAGAAGCTCTCTGAGAACACCATTCAAAACCGGGCGTCCCTGCTTCGTCGCCTTAAGCCTTTGTTCAGACAACTCCACTAGTCCAAGGTTTTCGAGCCGTTCCAGCCGATCAGCCCCGATAGGATGCCCCTGCAAGCGCGCAAACCGATCAAGGTCGGACCCTTCCGTTAACCTCAATGACATCATCAGGTATTCTTCGGCCTGTTCCTGCGCGGTAATCGGTACACGGGCGCTTTGCCCGCTGCCTTCGGATTTGACTGCGTCCAGCCATTTTTGCGGGGCAAGGTGTGTTTCGGTTGCGAAGCGCTGTCCATCCACGGTGATCCGGCCATGAGCGCCCGGGCCGATTCCCACGAAATCACCGCAACGCCAATAGATCAGGTTGTGACGGGATTGATCCAAATCCTTGGCATGGTTGGAAATCTCATAGGCTGGCAAGCCCGCTGCATCACATAAATCCTGGGTCAGATCGTACAAATCTGCAGACAGGTCTTCGTTGGGTAACCCCTTCAAGCCGCCAGCTTTGTGTCGTGCCCCGAACGCGGTGCCGGGCTCGATCGTCAGTTGATAAAGGGACAGGTGATCGGTTCCCCATGACAAGGCCTCGGATAATTCTGACCGCCACTGGGGCAACGACTGATCTTGCCGCGCGTAGATCAGATCGAAGCTGACCCGATCGAAACAGGCACGGGCAGTTTGGTAGGCGGCACGTGCTTCTTCCACGGAATGGAGCCGCCCAAGCCGCCGCAAGTCGTCGTTGTTGAGCGCCTGCACCCCCATGGAAATCCGTGAAACGCCCGCATCGCGAAACGCCTGGAAACGACCCGATTCAACCGAAGAAGGGTTCGCTTCGAGCGTGATTTCAATGTCATTTGTCACGGGCCAATGGGCACGGACCGCGGAGAGGATGTGATCGACCGTTTCCGGCGCCATGAGCGATGGCGTCCCACCGCCGAAAAAGATGCTTTGTAGCGTTCGGCCTGCTGTTTCCGATTTGGCGCGATCAAGTTCGCTGAGGTATGCGGTGAGCCAGGCAGATTGATTGATTTTCGCCGCGACGTGGCTATTGAAGTCGCAGTAAGGGCACTTGGCCTCACAAAACGGCCAATGGATATAGAGGCCGAAGCCCCCCGCCTCCCAATCAGCCATTGCCGAAGATCTTCACCAGCTGTTCGACGGCGCGCGCCCGATGGCTGATCTTGTTCTTTTCCCAGCGATCCATCTCGCCAAAGGTCATTTCGTAGCCGTCGGGCTGAAAGATCGGATCATAGCCGTGCCCTTGGTCGCCCCGCATCGGCCAGATGACTTGTCCTTCCATCACCCCGGGAAAGACCTCGTCATGGCCGTCCGGCCAGGCAAGGACCAATGTGCAGCAAAACCGCGCGGTGTGAGGGGCCGGGGTCTTGGTCTCGCTCAGTTTTTGGTGGGTAAGGCGCATCGCCATTTCGAAGTCCCTGCCCTGGGGCGTTTCGGCCCAATCCGCCGTGTAGACCCCTGGCGCACCGTCCAAGGCATCGATCTCTATCCCGCTATCATCGGAAAGCGCAGGCAAGCCGGTCGCTTTGGCCGCAGCATGGGCTTTGATGCGTGCATTCTCCACGAATGTGGTCCCGGTTTCGTCCGGTTCCGGCAGATCGTGGTCCTTCGCGCCCGTAACCTTGATGCCGAACGGTGCAATCAGATGGCGCATTTCATCCAGCTTACCCTGATTATGGGTGGCCACCAAAAGCTCGGACCCGGTGAAACGTCGCATCAGGCCGTGGCCGCATTTTGGGCGGCGACAAGGTCGGCTACGCCTTTTTCGGCAAGTGTGTAAAGTTGATTAAATTCATCACGCGAAAAGGTTGCCCCTTCCGCGCTCGCCTGAAGCTCCACAACCTGACCTGCGCCGGTCATGATGAAGTTCCCATCGGTTCCAGCCTCCGAGTCTTCGGGGTAATCGAGGTCCAGAACAGGCTGCCCGGCGAAAATGCCGCAGGACACAGCCGCGATGTTATCCGTGATCGGGTCGGTGACGATATCACCCGCCTTCAGCAGCTTGTTGACCGCAATCCGCAGCGCGACCCAACCGCCCGTGATCGATGCGCAGCGCGTGCCACCGTCGGCCTGGATCACGTCGCAATCTACTGTGATCTGACGTTCGCCAAGGGCGTTACGATCGACACAAGCGCGCAGGGAACGGCCAATCAGGCGCTGAATCTCTTGCGTGCGGCCCGATTGCTTGCCAGCGGCGGCCTCTCTGCGCCCCCGGGTGTGGGTGGCGCGGGGCAACATTCCGTACTCCGCAGTCACCCAACCTTGACCAGAATTCCGCAAAAACGGCGGCACGCGTTCTTCGAGGGATGCCGTGCAAAGCACGTGCGTATCGCCGCATCGGATCAGGCAAGAACCTTCGGCATGGCGCGTGACGCCAGTCTCGATGGAAATCGGGCGCATTTCGTCTAGGTTTCGGCCAGAAGGGCGCATAAATATCTCCTGATATTTCTTTGGCGTTGCCGTGCGGGGATAATCCGGCAGGCTGACGGCGCGCAACCCTGAATGGACGAGTTCAACGATTGAAACAATGACCGAGCAAGGCAAAATTCTCGAAGAACTGAACGATCGATCGCGGGAAGTGTTCCGGCGGATTGTCGAAGGGTATCTGGACAGCGGCGTGCCGGTAGGATCACGGACGCTCACGCGCGCAATGTCTGAAAAGGTGTCCGCCGCCACGATCCGAAATGTGATGCAGGACCTCGAATTCCTTGGGCTGCTGGACAGCCCCCATACCTCCGCGGGTCGTGTGCCGACACAGACGGGCCTGCGGATGTTCGTGGACGGGTTTCTCGAAACGGGTGATCTGTCAAACGACGACAAGACCGCCTTGCATGAAACCCTTGGAAACAACGCTTCAGACGTGCCTGCACTGCTGGATAGGGTCGGTTCAGCTCTTTCGGCGGCGACGCATGGGGCGAGCCTTGTGCTGACGCCAAAGCATGAAGCGCCGATCCAACACATCGAATTTGTGCCTCTGTCCACGGATCAAGCGCTGGTGGTCCTGGTGTTTTCGGATGGGCATGTTGAGAATCGGTTGTTTACGCCGCCACTTGGCACAACACCCAATGCCATGCGAGAGGCCGCGAATTTCCTCAACGCGCGGATCAGTGGGACAACTGTCACCTCGATCCGGACGCAGCTCGAAGCCGATATGGAAACGCGTCGCCGTGAAATTGATGACCTTGCATCGGGTCTTATCGATTCTGGGTTGGCCGTATGGGATGACAACGATCAGCAACCGGGACGGTTAATCGTGCGGGGGCGCGCGAATCTGCTGTCCGACACGCCCGAGGCCGAAGATCTCGATCGGATCCGGACGCTGTTTGATGACCTCGAACGCAAACGTGATATCGCCGAATTTCTGGAATTGACCGAAGAAGGCGACGGGGTGCGCATTTTCATCGGCTCTGAGAACAAGTTGTTCTCACTTTCGGGTTCCTCTCTGGTGGTGTCTCCCTATATGAACGCTGATCGAAAGATTGTTGGTGCCGTGGGTGTCATCGGACCCACGCGTTTGAATTACGGCCGTATTGTCCCCATCGTGGATTATACGGCGCAGCTGGTCGGGAAATTGATATCCGACCGCACGTGAGAGGGTGACATGGGCGAGCCGAAAGACGACGAGTATTCCGAACCGAAAGTGACTCTGGCCGAAGATGGCCTGGGCGATACTCCGGATATCGACATCGGGGATGAAGATATGGGCGTTGGGGCCGAAGCGGTGATCAAAGCGCTCGAAGCTGAACGCGACGAAAATCGTGATCGCATGCTGCGTGCCTTGGCGGATGCCGAAAACATGCGCAAACGGGCCGATAGGGACCGCCGGGAGGCCGAGCAATACGGCGGCTCAAAACTGGCACGGGACCTTTTGCCGGTTTACGACAACCTGCAACGCGCGCTTGAAGCATCCGACGATACCTCCAAAGAGATGGCCGGTCCGCTCATCGAGGGGGTGGAGCTTACGTTGAAAGAGCTTCTGAATGTGTTCGGGAAGCACGGCATTACTCCGATCCGGCCGGAGGTCGGTGACGCGTTCGACCCGCAACTGCACCAGGCGATGTTTGAAGCGCCGGTGCCGAACACCAAGGCCGGTGATATCATCCAAGTCGCTGCCACGGGCTTCATGCTTTACGATCGACTTCTTCGCCCGGCACAGGTGGGCGTGTCGTCTACTCCGGCGGGCTAAGTTTCGCCTTCAACTCATAGAGCAGGTTCAAAGCATCGCGCGCCGTCATCTCATCGGGATGCACGGCGCGTAACGTTTCCTCGACCTCGGACGGCTTTGAGCTGCGTTGTGGCGGAGGGGGTGTTGCGCTGAACAGCGGCAGATCATTGATCACGGCTTTTCGTTTTCCCCCTTCACGTTCGCCCTTTTCCAATGCGTCCAGCACTACCTGCGCGCGCTCGATGACCGCATCTGGCAATCCCGCAAGTTTCGCCACCTGCACACCATAGGATCGGTCCGCAGCGCCGTCGCGCACCTCGTGCAGGAAGATGACCTCGCCGTCCCATTCCTTCACAGCCATGGTCGCGTTGCTGAGCCCGTCGAGCTTGGCCGAAAGCGACGTCATTTCGTGGTAATGTGTGGCGAACAGGGCGCGGCATCCATTGGTATTGTGCAGATGTTCCAACGTGGCCCAGGCGATCGACAGGCCATCATACGTCGCCGTCCCGCGCCCGATCTCATCCAGGATCACAAGCGCCCGGGCATCGGCTTGATTGAGGATCGTGGCGGTTTCGACCATTTCTACCATAAAGGTCGATCGTCCCCGAGCCAGATCATCCGACGCGCCCACGCGGCTGAACACCTGACTGACAAGACCGATTTTCGCGCGATTTGCAGGCACAAAACTGCCTATTTGGGCCAGAATCCCGATCAAGGCATTCTGGCGCAGATAGGTGGATTTACCCGCCATGTTGGGCCCAGTCAGAAGGCTGATGGCCGCGCCACTTTCCGCGGTCAGGTCACAATCATTCGCAACGAAAGGCTGCCCGTCCTTTGCAAGGGCGGCCTCCACCACGGGATGTCGACCACCCTCGATCTGGAACGTGCGGTCTTCGGTCATGTGCGGCTGAACCCAATCGCCTTCGCGTGCGCGACGGGCGAGGCCTCCGGCAAGATCGAATTCCGCCAGACCGCGCGACGTATCACCGATCCGATCCTGTTGATCCAGAATGGCGTCACGCAATGACGCGAACAACATGCGTTCAATTTCCAACGCGCGATTGCCGGCGTTGAGGATCTTAGTCTCCAATTCCGACAGTTCGACCGTCGTGAAACGCACCGCATTCGCCGTGGTCTGCCGATGAATGAAACGTTCCGACAACGGCGGGTTGAGCATTTTTTCCGCATGGGTTGCCGTGGTTTCGATGAAGTAACCCAGAACATTGTTGTGTTTGATCTTCAGGCTTTGCACCCCGGTCGCCTCGGAATAATCCGCCTGCATGGATGCGATGACGCCGCGCCCTTCGTCGCGAAGGGTGCGCGCTTCATCGAGATCTTCGTGATGGCCGCTGGCGATCATCCCACCGTCGCGCAATTGAACCGGTGGCTCGGCCACGAGAGCGGCATCAAGAAGGTCAATCAGTTCGCGGTGCCCCGTAAGTCCGTCGCAGGCATCTGCAAGCAATGTTGGAAGATCGGTATTTTCCAGCCTTTGATGCAGCCGATCCGCCCCGATCAGCCCGTCACGGATGGCAGCCAGATCGCGCGGTCCGCCACGGTCCAAGGCAAGCCGCGACAGGGCGCGGTCAAGGTCGGGAATGCGTCGCAGCTCCCCTTCAAGATCGTCTCTGATCAGCGTTTCAGAGACGAAAAACGCAACTGCGCTGTGTCGCTTTCGGATAGTATCAAGGTCTGTAGACGGGCCGGTTAGCCGCCGTTCCAAAAGGCGCGCACCACCGGCGGTCAATGTACGGTCAATGACGGACAGAAGCGAATTTGCGCGACCGCCGGACAAAGCATGGGTCAATTCCAGATTGCGCCGTGTCGCGGTATCGAGCTGCAACAACCGATCCGCCACTTGCTTGCGCGGTGCCCGCAAAAGCGGCAGCGCCCCTTTCTGTGTCAGATCCAGATAGTCGATCAATGCGCCCATGGCGCAAAGCTCAGGCCGGGAAAAGGACCCAAAGCCTTCCAGCGTCGAGACGTTGAAAAGGCTGGTCAGGCGCTTTTCAGCAGAGGACGAATCGAATGAGCCCGGCGACAGCGGTGTCACGGCTGCGCCAAGTTCGATCATGGCGTCCTGCCGCGCGATATCCATGCCGTCGGAAACCAGAACCTCTTTCGGCGAAAGCCGCGCCAATTCCGGGCCAAGACGGACCGGCGGACAGGCCATGACCCGGAAATCACCCGTGGAAATATCGCACCAAGCGAGCGCACCGTCACCGCGCACCTCGGCATAGGCGGCAAGGTAATTGTGCCGCCGCGCCTCAAGCAGAGTGTCTTCGGTCAGCGTTCCCGGGGTTACGAGCCGCACAACATCACGCTTCACAACGGACTTGGAGCCGCGCTTTTTGGCTTCTTCGGGGCTTTCCAACTGCTCGCCGATGGCAACACGAAACCCCTTGCGGATCAGGGTCAAAAGATACGATTCGGCACTGTGGGCGGGCACGCCGCACATCGGAATGTCGTCGCCGTCGTGTTTGCCACGCTTGGTCAACGCAATGTCCAGCGCTTCGGCCGCGGCGACCGCATCGTCGAAGAACATCTCGTAGAAGTCACCCATTCGGTAGAACAGGATCGCATCCGGATGCTGCGCCTTGATCTCAAGATACTGCGCCATCATCGGCGTGACTTGCGCGTTCATGTTCCGCACCCCCCGCCGGGAAACTACGAAACGCCGCGCCCGGTTTGAAGCGCAATCGGTTGCGAATTCGGCAAGGGGCGCGCTATGCCGGTCCGACATCGTAGGAGAGGGCACCCATATGGCCGACAAGCAAAAGATCACCCGCGAAGAAGCGTTGGCCTATCATCTTGAGCCGACCCCGGGAAAGATCGACATCAACGCGTCGACGCCGATGGCGACGCAGCGCGATTTGTCGCTTGCCTATTCGCCGGGTGTGGCCGTCCCCTGCGAGGTGATCGCCGAAAAACCCGAGACCGCCTACGATTATACGACCAAAGGCAACATGGTCGCGGTGATCTCGAACGGGACCGCGGTCTTGGGCCTTGGCAATCTTGGGGCGCTGGCGTCAAAGCCGGTAATGGAAGGGAAATCGGTTCTGTTCAAACGGTTCGCCGATGTGAACTCCATCGACATCGAGCTTGATACCGAGGACGTCGACGAATTTGTAAACGCTGTGAAGCTGATGGGGCCCACGTTCGGCGGGATCAACCTTGAAGATATCAAAGCGCCCGAATGCTTCATGATTGAGCAACAGCTCAAAGAGATCATGGACATCCCCGTTTTCCATGACGA
>CAZPJO010000032.1:12834-13906 GCA_964586895.1 uncultured Roseicyclus sp. | reverse complement strand
GGAACAGGCGGTCGAAGACGCGTCCAAGGCGAGCGGGCGGAGCACAGCCGGGCGCCCGGGCCAGAGGGGCGGAAATGTGAAGCGGCGGGGGCGGTAGGGCGAGACGGTAGGGCCAGCGCCTGCCCGTGGGTTGGCGATCTGACGGGTATGTGGTCCAATTTATGGTAGCCAAGCACGTCCGACATTTATTCGACGTGCTTGCCTCACCAAATCGCCCATTGCCCGATAGGCTCTTTTGCCTTGCAAAAGATGCCGAAAGAGAGCCCGCCGGACGGGCAGGCGATGGCCCGGGCCGCTACGCGGCTGTTAACCGGGCTTACAAAAGGACCAGGTGATATTGCTTTGCCTATAATGGCAGAGCTAGACTATCGCATGCGTGCTTTTGTTCTTTTGGCTCTGATGTCCCTCGTTGCTTTGCCGACCAAAGCCGACGTTTGGTTGAATGAGGTGAATGTTACGCGAACTGGGTCGTGGTATGGCGGTCTCTTTGAAAACAGTAGCGCCCGGCGGCTGTTTTGTGCAGCGGGCACGGACTCGGTGGTAGGGCAAAATTTCCGCATCGTAATCTATCCAAATGCAGACGCATTTGTTGAAGTCATCGACCGGACTTGGGATTTTGCCGACGATGATGACATCAGCTTTGCAATCGAAATTGAGAGTGTCCGCCTCGATTTGGAAGGCCAATCCTGGATCACTGCTTTAACGTGGGACCTAGTTGATCCAACCCTCACCCAACGGCTCTTTGAAAGCCTTTCCTCTGGGTCGCAGATCGACGTTCTTTCTCAATCTGATAGTTTGCTCGCACGCTTTTCCTTGAACGGGTCGCGAACCTCTATTGAAGCGATGTTGTCATGCCTTGACGAACTGCGAGGTTAAGGCACGAACGACAATTGCTGCTCCATCGACGGGCTGCGGTGCCGCAACCCAACGTCCCGGCGATGGCGCTCCAAGCTTCACCCGCTTTTAACGCGCTCTAGCATCACCCCCCAAACACCCTTAACAAAACATAAACGAAAACCTGTTTTTCTTATAATTACAAATACTTAACCCATCTGCTCACGCGTGAGCAGCA
>CAZPJO010000032.1:300-12824 GCA_964586895.1 uncultured Roseicyclus sp. | reverse complement strand
GTCCTACAACCGCTGCGAACGCGCCGTTTTACGTTGTTCAAGCCGCAAAACAACCCCTTAACAAAACGTAAACGAAAACCCGTTTCCACCATAATTACAGACACTTAACCCATCTGCTCACGCGTGAGCAGCACCGCCCCAAGCCCCCTATTTCACCGCCAAAGCCTCGTCATCCAGCCACAAGACCCCGTCCCGATACCCGCCCCGCACCAGATGGCCCGGCTCCGTCACCTCCGGATATTCCCCCGCCCAGTCGCGGAAGCGGTCGTCCGTCACGATCTTCGCCCCCATCTCCCGCGCCGAGGCCAGGATCGTCGGGTCCGCAGGCTCCCCCTTCGGCACCACCAACACCCGATCCGCCCGCAGCTTCAGAAGCTTCGCAAAATCGCGGTCATCCAGATACCGGTCGGCCAGCTTGTACCCCGCATTCGCATCGAAAATGATCCCCGGCGTATACCCCTTCGCCTTCAGCGCGCCGATCACATCGCGCAACGGCGCAAGCCGCGCGACCTCTCCATCCCAATGCATCACGTTCGACCCGTCGATCACCGCCGCCTTCTTCGACCTGCGGAATTTTGCCTTCGGCGCGACCTCCGTGGTTTCCGACGGCGCCCCGCGCAATACCGCCATCCCCAACAGAACAAACGCCGCCAATGCCGCCAGCACCGATATCGCCAACCACAGCGTCAGCGCGCCGTTGCCCATCCCATAGGCCGCAGCCGCACTGCCCAGCGCGGCGATCAAAAGGATCAAGGGGGTGCGTTTCATAGGCCCAACTCCGCCCGCAGTTTTTTCGTCAATTTGGTGACCGCCATCGCATAGCTCGCCTCGATATGGTCCCGCAGGCTTGCCTCGCTCAGCGCGCCCGGCGCGTAGACCTGCACCCATTTCATGCCGCGCGACGCCATATATGGCGCGGGTCGGATGCCGGGTTGTTCCGGCAGGACCTCGAACGCCACATCGCCGACCTTGAAGGTGAACGCATCGCCCCCCTCGTGCCACCCGCAAAGCGCAAAGACCTTGCCGCCGACCTTCCACACATCGGCATTGCCCCACTGGATCACGTGGCTGGTGGCTTTCATCGCACCGCAGAAGGTGTTGAATTCATCGCGTGTCATGCCACGACATTCGCGCGCAAGACCCGGGATCGCAAGCACTTGCGACTGGTCCAGAGGCTCGCGGCTGCTATCTTACGGCGCATGAGATTTTGTCTGATCGCGGCACTTGCCCTTTGCGTCACCGCTCCCACCGCCGCTCGCGCGTGGGAGGCCGGTGTGGACGGCGGCCTTTGCACCCTGAGCCACAGCGAGGACGGCGTTTCGGTCCGGCTGACCTTCGACCCAAGTGTTCCGCTTTACACGATCACGCTGACGGCCATCGATCCCTGGCCTGTGGCCCCGGGCTTCTCCATGCAATTCGACGGAGCGCGTCCGCTCACCATTCGCACGAACCGCCATGTCCTGTCGCCGGACCGCCAATCGCTGAGCGTTTCGGATCGCGGGTTCGGAAATGTCCTCGATGGCCTGCAATTCAACGATACCGCCCAAGGGTCGAGTGGCCCCGCATCAATCGCGGTCTCGCTCGAGGGAGCCGCGCCCGAGGTCGCCGCGTTTCGCACCTGCGGGCAGGTGCCGACCGCCTGATCCGCGCCGCCGCTCGTATTTCTGATGCAGATCGCATCGAAACTGCCTTAGGCAGATGGGATCAAGTGGGGACATCGAATCATGGCGCGCTGGAAGAACCCGTCCCCTGACGGGGTGGTTTATGCGATCGGCGATATCCACGGATGCGTCGACAAACTCGGCGCGCTGCTGGACGCGATTGACGAAGACATGGCCCGCAATGGCAAGGGCACGCTGGTGTTCGTCGGGGATTACATCGACCGCGGCACGGACAGCGCCGATGTGCTGAGCTTCGTGTCGCAAATGACGCAAACCTACCCCGATCAATTCATCGCCCTGATGGGGAACCACGAACGCATGATGCTGGATTTCCTGGCCGAGCCCACCGGTCGGGCGCAGCGATGGCTGGAGCATGGCGGCCTCGGCACATTGGCCAGCTTCGGCGTAAGCTTGGCCGCCGGGCGCGGGGACGCGTTTGACGAGGCGCTGCGGGAAACGGCGCGCGCGCTGAGGGAGGCGATCGGCCCGGATTTGATGACGTGGCTTTCCACCCTGCCCCTGTCGTGGTCTTCGGGCGATCTTTGGGTGGTCCATGCGGCGGCCGATCCGAACGTCGCGATGGAGGATCAACAGGCCGACACGCTTCTTTGGGGCATCGACAGCTTCCTCAAATCCGAGCGTCGTGACGGCCTGTGGGTGGCATTTGGCCATCGGCCGTTCGACAAACCCTTCGCCCGGAAAGGGCGCATCGCATGCGACACCGGGGCGGTCTATGGGGGAGCGCTAAGTGCAGCGCGGATCGACCCCGAGAACGGGGTGACGTTCCTGAGCGTGTGACCGCGGTTTGCACATGGCCCGGCGTCAATCGCCCCGTGCAAAGGCCACGTTGAGGATCGTGCGCCATGTGATCCAAAGGTCGAGTGCGAAACCCGCGCGCGTGATATAATCAAGGTCCGCCTGCACCTTTTCGCGGGTCGCCTCCAGCCCGACGGCATAGCCAAGCGTGATCTGGGCAAAGCCACTGATCCCGGGTCTGACGCTCAGGCGTTGGCGATATTCGGGGATTGTCTCAAGGAAAATGCGCGCATGGCGGACGCAATCGGGGCGCGGGCCGATCAAGCTCATCTCGCCGCGCAGGATGTTGATGGCTTGGGGAAGTTCATCCAACCCCATGCGGCGCAGCACGTGACCAAGGGGCGGGATGCGAGCGGCCGCCACCGGGGCGAGGGGGCCGCGATGGTCGGGCGCATGGGCCATTGTACGGAACTTCAACGCCTTGAAAATACGGCCATGTTGACCCATCCGATCCTGCCGAAACAGGAGCGGACCAGGATTGAACAGCGGGTTCAGCCCGCTCAGCAGCACAGCCAACACGAATATGAGCGGCAGCATAACCACAGCGCCCGCAAAGTCGGCGCAGAGTTTGGCCCCCCGGAACAGCCGCGAACGCCCCACCCCGGACCCGAACACCCCGGGGGATGGCGGTGGGGCCGCAGTAAAGCGGTCGAAATCCGGAACCAATGTCATCTCTGTCCCCGCAAATGCGCCCGGCGCTTGGCCGGTTCCCCCGCATTCAACGGCTTATTCATAAAGATCGGCTTAATTGACCCCAACACGCATCTGGGGGATCCGGTTTTTTGGTCGAACACCAACGACATATCGCAATTCTCGGGTCGGTCGGGGTGCCCGCGCGTTATGGCGGGTTCGAGACGCTGGCCGAACAATTGGCCCGACATCATGCCGCCAATGGGCGGTGTGAGCATTTGTCGATCACCTGCAGTGCGCCGGGTTCTGCAGACAGGCCACAGCGTTTCGGAGGGGCTACGTTGAATTACCTGCCCCTGCCCGCCAATGGCGCGGCGAGCGTGCCCTATGACATCCTGAGCCTTGCGCGGGCGCGGGCGTCTGGGGCCGATGTGGCGTTGCTTCTGGGGGTTTCGGGGGCCGTCGCGCTGCCGTTTGTGACCGGCGGCAGGATGCGGGTCGTGGCCCATGTGGACGGGCAGGAATGGCGGCGGGCCAAGTGGTCACGGGCCACGCGGCGCTTTCTGAAACGGGCCGAAGCCATGGCGGTGCGCCATGCCGATGCGGTGATCGCCGACAGCCCCGCGATCGCCGATGACCTGTGGAAACGGCACGGGCGAAGGGCCGAAGTTTTGACCTATGGCGGGGATCAGGCGCTGGATGCGCCCGCCGCCGCCCGACCCGATTGGGCGCCGCAGGACTACGCGCTCGCCATCTGCCGGATTGAGCCGGAAAACAACATTCACATCCTGCTTGAGGCTGCTGTCACATCCGGCACGCCACTGATCTGCTTAGGGAATTGGAAGAACTCCCGCTATGGGCGCGAATTGCGAACCCGCTATGCCAGTCAGCCCGGGCTATGGCTGCACGATGCGATCTACGACCCCGCCCCGTTGCAGGCGCTGCGCCGAAATGCATCGCTTTACCTGCACGGGCATTCGGCGGGCGGCACCAATCCGTCGCTGGTCGAAATGATGCATGTCGGCAAACCGATCTATGCGTTCGATTGCATTTTCAACCGTCAGACGACCCACGGCAAAGCGCTTTATTTCAGCGATGCGCAGGGCTTGGCCGGACTGCTGCGCCAAGGTGCACCGCTGGGTATGGGTGACGCACTGCGCGCCGTCGCCCGGGACCATTACCGTTGGGATGACATCGGCGGGCGTTACTTCGATCTGTTCGAGCGGGTCGCAAGCCGCCCGCGTCCGGCTCAGAAGTCGAAGATATCGTCGAGAAACGAGCCGCGGCGCTTCTTTTTCCGGCCTCGGTCATAGTCGCGATCCGGCTCCCCTCGCGGGGGCGGCGGTGGGGCCGCAGCGGGCACCGAGCGTTCGATGATCTTGTCCAATTCACCGCGGTCCAACCACACGCCACGGCAGGCCGGGCAATAGTCGATTTCCACCCCCTGACGGTCTGACATCACAAGTTGCGTTCCATCCACGGGGCATTGCATCGGCGTCTCCTCAAGGCTGTTTGATGCACAGCATGTAAGCGGCGCCGCGCCCGGTTCAATCGCCGTTCGACACCGCCGCTTCGATTTGTTCGGCAATCTGCGCGGACCATTCCCCGATGATCGGGATGAATTCGATCTGGCTCAATGCCCATATGATCAGCGATAGCAAAACCGTCGCGCCCACGACCGTGCCAAGACCGACCGCCATGCCGACCGCAAACCGGAACAGCAGGATACGCGGCACCGATTGGTGGATCACGAACATCCGGCTTTCGCGCAGGAACGTCAGCTCCTGTCGCAAGCCGCGCACCTCTGCGGCGAGGGTGTCGGACGTGTCCTGCGCCGTTTGTGGTTCGTCTGTGTTGCTCACCCAAGCCCCCTGTTTCGCCTTTTGGGACCTAGCCTTCATCACGGCTCAGTCCAGATAAGCGCGCATCGCCTGATAGACCACCGCCGTTGCGGCATTGGCCAGGTTCAACGACCGAATATGAGGCGAACGCATCGGAAGATGATAGGTTTGCGCCGCGCGCCCTTCCAAAACTTCGGCGGGCAAGCCTTTGGTTTCCTTTCCGAAAACAAGGTAGGCGTCATGCGGATACTCGGGCGCATAGACCGACCCGCCTGCGCCGTCATCCTCGAACAGAAACACCCTGTCCTCGGGGGGGGCGCGATCCTCCATGAAGGCGGACCACGTGTCGTATTCCGTCAGGCGCACGTGTTTCCAGTAATCCAACCCGGCGCGGCGCACGGATTTTTCGTTCAGGTCGAAGCCAAGCGGATGGATCAAGATCAGCTCCAGATCCAACGCCACACAGGTGCGCCCGATGGTGCCCGTGTTTCCGGGGATTTCGGGATGCACCAGGACAATCTTCATGTCGGCCCGGGCTGGGGTAGGATCACACATGGGGGCGGTCACGCCCTCCGAAGCGGGGCCAGCGGCGGGCGATCTGCCCGTCACGCCGCGCGGCCCGCGCCACATGCCGCTGCACCGCCTCGCATCCCGCGCTATCCAGCCGCGTCTGCGCGAAATGTCCGGCCCATTCGAAAATCGCGTCGCTGTCGTGCGGCCGCAGACGGGACGCGCCTTCAATCAACGTGATGATCGAGCCGCCGGGCGTGTACCACCGATCCTGAATGTCACGGATCCGCCCCGGCAGGACCTTTCCCACCCCCCGGATCAGGGCCGAATCGCAGAACCGCTGGATCAATTGCCCCATCTCATCGCGGTTGTAAGAGATCAGCGGCGGAAAGGTTTCGAGGAACAGGGGGCCGTCTTCATCCATCGCGAAATGATCGAGCGGCGTGTGAAACCCGATGCGTTCGGGGCGTTGCGCCACGCGCCGCCAGAATTCGCTAACCTCGGTGGCCACGCGATCCAGAAGCCCGATGGCCGCGTTTGATCCGGCTTTTCGGATCAGTACGGGCAGCATCGTGTCATCGGGGACGGTCGCCTGCACAAGCACGGGCCGTTGTGTCCCGGCCTCTTCCAAAAGGTGCAGGCGCGTGTCGGGCGTGCGTATGCCGGCAAGGTTGAGGCAATCGACATAGGCATCATGGCGGCGGGCCAGCGCCTCTTGCACGTCGGGATCACGCCCGCCGCGATACGCCGTCAGGATATGCCCCGCCAAAGGGCCGGTCAGCGGGCGCATCGGAACGCCGAAATCTCTTGCTGGCATGTGGATCGTACCGGCATCGGCCATCGCGGCGCGGATCCATCCATTCAATTCACTCATTGGTCACCCAATGCAAAACCATCGCAAAAACAATCTGCACGCCGGGGAAAAATCTGATCGCGGCAAAGCGCTGTTCACAGCGGATGCGGATCGAAGCAGCCAAGCCAATGTCAGCGATTCCCCCAGAATCTCTTGTGGCTTGAGAACAACATGGCGGGCGCCCTGCGGAGCGGGCAAGCGACGTTAGGGCTTTGTTAACTACATTTGGGCCTTATCTGCCCATGCGTTGCGGAAGCGTCACGGTTTGGGGTCTATGTGCCGCGGCCGCCCTTGGGGGCGCGCCGGCGAGCGCTGGACCATGGGCGCGTGAAGCGGGCCAGTTGTTCATCTCGTTGCAAATCTCGGCCGAGCAAGACCCCGCCCTGGTGCTTGAACAAGGGGTATGGGAGCCTCAGACCTTCACAAGCCTCTACGCCGAATACGGGTTGGGGCGCAGCCTGACCCTTGGTGCCGAGCTTGGCCGAAGCGCCGACACGCAGACGGGCGTGGCTTTCCTGCGCTATACGCTGACGCCCTCCGATGCGACGTGGCAATGGGCCGTGGACGGTGGGTTCGGCCTGCGGCAGATAGATGACGCGCAGTCCACCGGTCCGGCAAACGAGCAGGCCAACGGTCTGGTACGCATTGGCGCGTCGCTCGGGCGCGGTCTTGGCGCACATGACGGCGGCTGGCCGATGCCCCTGCGCCATCAGGGGGGCTGGGTCACGCTGGATGCGGCGCTTTTATACGATGTCGAGCTCGACGATGTGATCTGGCAAACCGAGGGCACACTTGGCTTGTCGCTGACGGACCGGGCCACTGCGATCTTCTCGCTCAAGGCCGAGGAATGGCCGGGCGCGGACGTGGTGGTAACGGCAACGCCGTCGCTGGCCTTCGATATCCTGCCCAACACGACCTTGCGTCTTGGAGCGCGCGCGGCGCTGACGGGGAGTTCGGACCTCGGGGTGTTGCTGTCGCTGTGGCACACGTTCTGAGGCGGACGCCGCTGATACCCTTTTCCCGATTTCCCGGCGCGGTCGTGTAGCGTAACCTGCGCCCATGTCCGACAAGAAAATCGACCCGATCCGCCCCACCGATGATGAGGCCCGCGCGTTGGCGCGGGGCCTGATTGCCACTGCCCGGTTTGCGGCCCTCGCCGTGACCGACCCCGGCACCCAAACCCCGATGGTGACGCGCATCGCGATTGTGCCGGGCGGCGACGGCGTGCCGCTCAGCCTGATTTCGACCCTCTCGTCGCACACCACTGCGCTTGATGCCTGCGATGTCTGTTCGCTGCTGATTGGGGAACCGGGGCCAAAGGGCGATCCGCTGACCCATCCGCGCCTGACCCTACAGGCCACCGCAGAGCCCGCCGACAAAGCCGCGCTCAAGGCGCATTACCTGTCGCTCTACCCCAAGGCGCAGCTTTATTATGATTTCGGCGATTTTCGCCTGATCCGGTTCGCGCCTCGCGGCGGCCTTCTGAATGGCGGGTTTGGCAAAGCGTTCCGCCTTGGCCCCGACGACATTGTGGCCTGATGGACTCAGGTCGCGGCGCAGCACTTGAAACACCGTAGGCAGGTGGCGATTTCCGTGCCATCCTGCTCCGCATGAGTGAGACACGCATTGATCCAAGCCTGGTTGGCATCTGGCTCTTGCCTGGCCAACCGCAGACCTACGAGATCACCGAGACAGGCGATTACCTGATTGGTGAGCCGGAAGAACCGTTGCAATTCGAAAATGGCAGCCGGGAGATGATATGGGGCGCGCGCCGGTTTCAGCGCGCCGATGCTGGCGGCTTCGGCCTGATCGGGACCTGGATCGAAGAGGGAACCGGCGACGCATGGGATTTTGCCGACGGACAGGAACTGACCATCCTGACGGCGGACGAGACGCTGATCACCGGCGTTTGGGCGTTGCGTGATCAGGGGCGCTGCCTGTGGCATTGCGAAAAACGCGCGACCCTTCATACCGACGGCGCGCATCTGGAATTCCGGTTCCTGGCGGGTGATACCTTGCGCTATGGCTACGGTGTTTCGGGCGATGTGCTAAGCTTGCTGGATCCTGCAAGCTGGACCGAACTGACCCGCTATGTCAGCTCGACCCTCTATCTCGAAACCGTGGCAAGCTAAGCCCGGCCTACCAATGCCCTGGCCTTGCGAATGCCCCGGCCTACCAATGCATCGTCCCGACCGCGCCCTTGATGCGCCCGGTCAGGTTCGGCGTCACCCATCCTCCATAGAAATCGCCAGGCTGCGGCTGCACCTTGATGGGGCCCACGAAGGCCTCATCCAGCGAGGTCGCGTAGAACGCCAGATGATCGCGGAGCGCGTCGAACCGCGCGGTCGGGGCAGGGTAGGACCACGCGGCATTGGCCGACCGCCGCCCGTTGACCACCAGATCATAGTAAACCGCCCTGCCCTTCCATTCGCAAAACGTCTCGCGCGTCGACGGCACAAGCGCCGACATCACCACATCGCCCGGCGGGATGTAATACGTCGGCGCATGGTGCGTCTCCAGCACGCGCAGCGCGACCTCGCTGTCGGCCACGGGAAGGCCCGCAAACAGAGCGCGCACCCGGTGCGAAACGGGCGCGAGCGCCGGGGGGCGCGGATAGGCTTGAACATCTTCGACGGGCAGCATTGCGGCGCTCCTTTTGAGCGGCGACCTAGCCCGCGCGCCGCCCAAGGAAAAGCCCCCGAACCAGTGACATCTGGTCCGGGGGCCGATGTGGCCAAAGCGGCCCGCGCCTTCAGTTATCGCAGCGCGCCGTCACCATCACGGCCCCACGCACCGGCTGCGACCACCCGATGTTGAGGCTGGTGCCGCCGACGCCCTGAAAACCCTCGCTCCAGGGTGCCTCGAACTGCACCGCGTTGGAGCCGTCGCGGATCGGGCCATCCGGCAGGACAGAAAGCCCGTATTTCACCGGCGCTCCGAACGGAGTGTACTCCGACATATCCACGACCCAGGTCTGGGCGGCGGTGTTTTCCACCGCCCGGATGTAGCAGGGGTTTTCCGTCCGCTTGACGATACCGTGGAACGTGTTGCCGTCGAATTGCAGATCGGCGGTGCGGTCAAGATCGAGCGTCGCGACGGAGGTATCCACGCCTTCCACCTGCTCCAATTGCGCGCCGTTCGTCTTCTTGAACAGATTGCCAGTGATCGACAGGCCGTTGATGAAATGGTCATCGCCGTAAGGCTTGATCGAGATGAATCGCATCCACGGCGCGGTGTTGGTGGCGAAAAAGATGTTGCCCTGCACCGACAGCCCATGGAACGACAATCCGCCCGTGAAATCCGGTGCGGGATCCTTTTCGTTGGTCCATTCCACGTAGCAATTGTCCACGTAATTGCCATGAAACGTCAGCTTGGCGTTGGCATCCGCAATCACCAGACCCGGGGACCGCACGCCTTCGACGATGCTGTCACCCTGGAAGAAATGATTGCCGGTGATGATGTTGCCCGGCCCGCAGATGACCCCGAAATGCAGGAACTTGTTGGCCCGGTTGTCGCGGATCTTGCAATCGGAGGAATTGATGTTGAAACAGATCGACTTGCGGTCCGGCACATCAAGCGATTGCTCATTCGACAGGAATTGACAGCGGTCGATCTGCATGCCCTGACAGCCTTCGTCAGCCGAAGTGATCCCACGGTCTTTCGGACCGGTGAAAAAGCAATCCTGGATCTGGAACACCAGCCCGTCCAAAGGCAGCATCAACGCCGAACATCGCCCGCCGCACAGGAATTCAACATCCGACACGATGAAGCGCTGCAGGTTCTGCCAGCCCATGAAATCCAGCATGTATTGGAATTTCGTGAAGGTGTAGGTCTGGTTCGACGGCGCGGCACACAGCGGCGCGGACAGCGTGATCTTGCTTTGCGCGGCGTTCTTTGCGCTGACGTAGACCTCGCGCCCGACGCCTTGCGGCGCGCTCACAAGGGCGCCGACCGGGATCGTGTCGACATTCGACAGGCCGGTGATCTCGCGCGGGTTCGACGCGACCCAGGCACCCTCACGGGTCGTGACCTCATCCTCCCAATTGCTCGACGTTGCGGCGGCGAATTGACCGTTCCGCAGCACCCGGCGGTTGGCATAGGTGTTGCGATTGCCGACCACGCCCTGCACGTCGAGCGGCTCATCCAGGATGATACGTCGTCCACACAGGTCGAAGGCTTCGAACTCGGACTGGTTGAACAGCTGTTGCAGCCCTTTCTTGAGGCCAAGCACCTCGTCGCCGAAGCATTCCGCATAGCCGTCGAGGTCAAAATTCTGATCAAGCGCTACGCGCACGTCATCCGGTGTCACGATGCGCCCTTCGAAACGGGCAGGATTGGTGAAGGTCACGTTCGAGCCGACAAAGAAATCGCCCGCAGGCACAAGAACCTCGCGCCCGTTGGCGGCGGCATCGGCGGCGGCAATTGCGGCACGTGCATCAGTGACACCGTCGCCCACCGCGCCATAATCGCGGATATCGACCCAATCCATCAACTTGCGATGGAAAACGGAGGTGATGTCTTCGACCACGATGCTTTCGATGCGCACCTGCCCGCCATTCGCACCGGTCAGGTCCAGACCAACATGGGCATAGGTTGGCTCGGTGCCCCAGACGAGGTCCACACCGCCGCGGTCGCCCGTGCCGATGATCGCCGAGACGGTCACGATCGAGCCATAGGACGTCAGGCTGACCGACGGGCCGAATTCATCAAGGCCAGGCACATAGGCGTTCGTGCCGTCACCCGGCCACGCACCGATGCGCACGTCGGGCAAGTTGCCCGACAGCGCTTTGACCCGCGCCGAGACGCGCAGATACGTGCCCGGAAGGATCGGCGTTTGCGCCATGGACCGCAGGCGCGTGGTTGCCTCGGCCTTGAGGATTTCAAGGCAATCGCCAAAATCGGCATCCGCCGAAACAAGCGCCGCGTTGGGCGCGGTCGCCCATGTGTCGCTGCCCGGTGTGCCGTCCTGGCGCGACCAGGCGCCAAGCCCGTCCGAGAAAGCCGGCGGCATCAGCAGAAGGCCGTCCGTGATCACCTGGTTCATGTCATACCCCTTCGTTCGCGCGGGACCGAGGGTTCACCGGGCCGCGTCGCGTGTCATGCATCGACCGAACAAGGGAAACCGAGGTGCCCTGAACGGTCACCTCGGTTGTGTTTGCAATGTCTGTAAACGGCCCGGGATCGGCTGACTGGGGCAGCCACATCTCCCGGATTGCAGCGCCATGATTACGCCCAAAGTGTTAAGCGATGGTTAAAATCGTTCGAAGATTTTTGCGAATCTAGCGCAGTGCGGGCTAGACGGTGATGCCTCGCGGGCGGACTCATGCCCCAAGCGTCGGCGCCTCCAAAAGCTGCACACCATTGATACGCCAGCCATTTTCCGTCTCGACCATGGCATAGCCCAGATAATGCAACGTGCCGCTCTGGTCGATCACCTCGACCCTTTGAACAACCAATCCGCCGAAGGTCTGAAGATCGATGAACGTCACCTCGCCGGGGTTCCAAACCATCGGATAGCCCTGCTGCACCATGCTGCCAAACCGCTCGGGGTTGCCGAACAGGCCTTGAATATTGGGGCTAGCGAATTGCCAGGCTTCCAGAACATCTTCGGCGCGGAAGGCGTCGAATTGCCCCCCGATCACCGCCTCGATTTCCGGATTGGGCGGCAGGACTTCCTGGGCATGCACAGGGCGCGGGGCCGCGAAAAGGGCGACAAGCGCAAGGCTCATCGCGAGGAAAACCGATGCGGCGATGGCACGGACCATGGGGCTACTCCTTCAAGGCAGTTGATCACTCATGCCAATAGTCACGTAGCCCGCATCGGAAAAGTTTCAGCCCATTAGTTTTCCGTCGAGCCCGTCCCGGATCAGGGCCTTGGTCTCGTGGATGCCATAAAGCGCTATGAACCCGCCGAAACGCGGCCCCTGGCTTGCCCCCATCAACACCTCGTAAAGGCCCGAAAACCACGCCCGAAGCGGGTCGAACCCGTGCGTCTTGCCGATGGCGAAGACAAAGGATTGCAGGAATTCATCATCGTGCCAATCCACCTCCGGCAGGGGCAAATCCTTGCCCTCCTGCGCGTTTTTGCGGCCGATCACGTCAAGCGCCTTGTCCGCATCCCCAAGGCAGGCGACCAATTCCTCCATCGCGCCGCGTTCCTGTTCGGTCGGCGCTCGGAACACCCGCGTCGGCTTGACGAAATCGTTGTAATAC
>CAZPJO010000032.1:0-290 GCA_964586895.1 uncultured Roseicyclus sp. | reverse complement strand
CGGATCGCAAAGCCCGCGGCCTGATCCAGATCGGGGTTCGCCTCGGGGCTCGCATCGGGCGCGTAGCGGTTGATGAATCCCCACAATTTCGCCTTTTCCTCGGCCCCCGACACGCTCACCAAATTCAGCAACATCGCGAACGGCACCACCATCGTGGAGGCCGGAACATTGTGCCCGTGGATGTGGAATACCGGGTTCGCCAACCGCGCCGCCGCGTCCTGCCCGGCATAGGCGCGCAATTGCTGGTGATATTCGTCCACCGCCTTGGGGATCACGTCGAAATACAACCG
>CAZPJO010000031.1:0-14462 GCA_964586895.1 uncultured Roseicyclus sp. | reverse complement strand
ATCGAATGGCGCAATCCTTGCGCGGAATACGGGGCAGTGACCCTGCCGTAGCTGAGACTGGTTCGACTTCATCTGACAGCACCCAAAGTTGGACTTAATCAGCGGCGCCGCGCCCCGCGATCCGTCCGAAAACGGCTCCAGAGGTCAACCCTGATCCACCTGGGTAGCCTTCAAAGAAAACCCCTCCGACCATCTCTCCGCAGGCGAACAAGCCACCTATCGCGTCGCCATCGCTGTCCAAAACCGCGCCGGATCGTGAAACCTTCAGGCCGCCATAGGTGAAGGTGATGCCGCCCGTCACCGGATAGGCCTTATACGGGGGGGTGTCCAATTTCTGGGCCCAGTTGGATTTTGGCATGGCCAAGCCACGTGTGCCTTTACCGTCAAGTTTGCTTGGGTCGAATGCAACATCCTGCATGACCGCTTCGTTATAGGCGGTGAGCGTGGTCAGCGCCGCATCTGCATCGACGCCCTCCAAGTTGGCGCAGAGGTCTTCCAGGGTGCCCGCCTCAATGAAATGGGCGTCGTGGAAGCGATATTCGGCGTACATCAAACCCTCGACCTTTGCGTCAAACACTTGCCAGGCGAAATGACCGGGCTGATCCAGCACCGCCTTGCCAAATTGCGCATAGGTGTAATTGCGGAAATTCTCGCCTTCATCCACAAAGCGATCTCCGTTCGCGTTCAGCATCACACCCAGGAAATAGCAGATCTTGCGGTAATTCTTGCGCTCCCCCGCAGGCAGGTCGAGGTTTGCATAATCGGGCATATGCAAGTCCATTGGTGTGGCGTGGCAATTTGGGTAGAGCCCGTATTTCTGCGCACCTATGGCGTGGGCCATTGCGAGACCGTCGCCCGTATTGTGAGGGGTTCCGCGCACCTTGGCCTTTTCCCAATTGCCGCCCATCAGTTCATGCCGCAAGGTCGCGCTCGCCTCAAACCCGCCGCAGGCGAGGATCACGGCGTCCGCGGAGAAGGTATCTTCCCCCACTTCTACACCTTTGACGATGCCGCCATCGGTGACCAATCCTGTGACGGCGCTGTTGTAGCGGATTTCACCGCCCAATTTGGTAAAGGTGGCCAATTCCATGTCAAACAGCCCGACCCCTTCGTTGTCAGCGGCCAAAGTCAAACCGCCCCAAAACACGTGGCGGCCGTCCTTTTCAAAACTTTGACGGCTGTAAATGGGTTCAAATTTTACGCCGTGCCCGCCAAGCCATTGCATCGCGGACAAGCTTTCACCGATCAACCGTTCCTGTTCTTCGGACAGATCGCGCCCCCCATTAAACCCCAGCAAGTCCTGTTTGAACTTGGCGCGTGAATAGCCATCGAAATCCGTAATTTCGATGCGTGGATCGCTGGGGTTTTCCAGCAAAGGGAGCAGATCTTCGACACCGTCATAGGCAAACCGCATGGCGCCGGCGGTGTATTTGGTGTTGCCGCCCGCAAGAGCCTCATCAGCCTTTTCAAGCATCAGAACCGATGCACCACTCTCGAGCGCCGCAATTCCCGCGCACATGGCAGCATTCCCGGATCCGACGATGATGATGCGTTTTGACATTAGCGATTCTCCTACTTATTGTCGCCTTGTATCCAAGCGGATACAATTTTGAAAGTACGCAATGACCAACGTCGACGACTCAGATCAATCCCAAGGCAGCATCGCCTTTGCCAAACTGATGGATGCCATCAAAGCAGGCGAGTTTGGCCCCGGCGACCGACTGCGCGAAATTGATGTCGCGCAGCGTCTTTCGCTGTCTCGCACCCCCGTCCGAGAAGCGTTGCGCCGCCTTGAAGCCGAGCGCATCGTTGAGCACCGGCCGCGGATCGGCGCAGTTATTCGAACACTGGGTCAAACGGAAGTTGTCGAACTCTACGAAATGCGCCTTGTGCTGGAACGCACCGCCGCGCAGATGGCCGCAAAACACGCAATCGCAGCCGAGGTAGACGCACTGTCGGCATTGAACCGCCAGATTGCCGATGCTGTGCACGACCCCGCGCGGGCCGCTGCGATCAATCAGCAGTTTCACCGCTCCATCTATCTGGCTGCGCGCAATCGATTTTTGTTGGAATCTGCGCGGGCGTTGAACAACGCGCTGCTGTTGCTCGGTCCGACCACTTTGGCCGACGAGGCGCGGATCAACACGGTCTGCACCCAACACGAGCGTATCATCGACGCTATTTCCCAGGGCGACATTGATGCGGCTGGCCTCGCGGCCGAGGCGCATCTGCAGACCTCGCTGCGGCACCGTTTGTCGGTTCTGCACCAATGATGCGGATCGTAGCAACCCACGGCATTGCGGCGGTCGGAGTGGCGGTTTTCCATGTGTTGGCTTTGCCGCTACCGTGGCTGTTGGGCCCCATCGTGGCCTGCCTGACCGCGGCGTTGATGGGGGTGCCGATGCGCGGGATACCAACGGTGAACAACCTGATGCGCACAATCCTGGGGGTTGCGGTGGGGGCGACGTTCACGTGGGCGCTTCTGGTCACCATGGCGGGCATGTGGACAACGCTCATCCTTGTCCCGGTCATGGTGTTTCTTATTGGTCTTGTGGGCGTGCCCTATTTCCAGCGCCTTTGGGGGTTTGACTTCGCCACCAGCTATTACGGTGCGATGCCGGGCGGGCTGCAAGACATGTTGCTGTTTGGGGAAGAGGCGGGTGGGGATGTGCGCGCCTTGTCCTTGATTCACGCAACCCGCGTCATGGTCATCGTGGTCGCCTTGCCGTTCATCTTGAAGGGCTACTGGGGCGTCGATCTCAGCAATCCACCGGGCACGCCCGCGGCCAGCCTGCCGGTTAGTCAAATGGTATTGATGGCCGTTTGTGGCGTTGCGGGCTGGCAGATCGCCCGCGCTGTTGGTTTATTTGGAGCGTCTATTCTGGGGCCGATGATTTTGGCTGCCATGCTTGCGCTGACAGGAGTGTTGCAACATCGGCCACCGGCCGAGGCGATCTGGATGGCCCAGTTCTTTATCGGCATGACCGTCGGGACAAAATATGCGGGCGTGACAGGTGCTGAAGTGCGCCGGGACGTTGCGGCTGCCTTGGGGTTTTGCGTGATCCTTCTGATCCTGTCGGGGATCTTTGTGGAAACGATCCACCTTCTTGACCTTGCACCACCGATGGAGACGTTGCTGGCATTTGCACCGGGTGGGCAGGCCGAGATGACCGTTCTGGCATTGATCGCGGGGGCGGATTTGGCGTTTGTGATCGCCCATCATGTGTTGCGGATCGTCGTCGTAATTTTGGGCGCGCCCTTGGCCGCGCGCTGGGTCAGTTCAAAACGGCCGGATTGATCACGTGGATCGGTGCCCCGTCCGCATAGGCATTGATCTGATCAAAAATGTCGCTGAACTGCAGGTCAAATTCGTCCTCTGTGACAAAGCCGATGTGGGGCGTTGGCACAACGTTGGGGTGGGTGAGCAGGATGTTGTCGATGTCGCGCAGGGGCTCGGTATCATAGACATCGACGGCGGCGTGGATGCGCCCTTTCGCGAGTTCAGCCTCTAGCACACCTGCCGCGATCAAGCCGGATCGTGACGTATTCACCAGCAGACTGCGAGGTGCCATGGCGGCCAAATCGGCTGCGGTGATGAGACCGCGCGTCTCAGTTTTCAGGCGCACGTGCAAGCTGACCACGTCACTGGTTGCAAAAAAGGCTGCGCGGCTTGGCGAAACGGTTTGCCCCTCGGCCAGCGCCCGCGCGCGCCCATGGTCCGATCCCCACCATTGTACGGTCATGCCCATGGCGCAGGCATATTCGGCAACGGCCCTCGCAATGCGACCGTAACCGTAAAGCCCCAAAGTGCGCCCGCGCAGGGTGCGCCCCACGCCCATCTGCCAATCGCCTGCGCGGATTGACGCGACCTGCTGCGGGATTTGACGATAGCTGGCAAGGATCAAGGCCAGCGTCATCTCAGCGGCCGCATAATTCGTGCCGGCCCCCGCCATGTTGGAACTCAAAAGCACATCATGCGCGGTGCAGGCCTCGACATCCACGTGGGGATAGACGCTCCGTTGACTGATGAGTTTCAAGTTTGGCAGGCGCGAGAGCAGCTCTGCACCGACCTTGGTGCGTTCCCGGAACAGGACGAGGGCCTCGGCGTCATGAAGGCGCGCCGCAAGACGCGCTGGATCGGGTTCATGGTCGTTCCAAACGGTTACGTCATGATCCGCCAACTTGGCAAAGCACGGCAACGACCGCAGGGTGTCGAACCAATCGTCGAGAATGTGGACCTTCATTGGCCCTGCCAGACGGACTTGGGGATCATGACCTCTCCACGGGCCAAAAGGCGTGCCGTCCGCACCAATCCAGCCGAGCGCAAATCGATCCCATCTGCAGTCAGGTCGTAGTCCACCAGCACATCGATCTGTCCGCTGGCATGCTCGAACGTGATCGTCGCGGGGCGCGCGTTGGATCGTGCGGCCATGCCGTCAGCCACCGTGCCCGGCGTCAGCACGCAGGACGCCAGACATTGCGCGCCGGTGACGGCCATTGTCGGGTGGGTCTTCCACGGCATGAAGTAGCGCGTGGCGATCGTGCCGCCGTCTTTTGCAGGGGCGAGCAACCCGAATTTCGGTGTCACGGATGTTGCGACGTCTCGGATCCCCATCGCTTCACCGGCTTTGATGCGCACGGCTTCCATCTGGGCAAAGAAGTCAGTGTTGTCGTCTAACTCGGACGCGCTTTCATACCCTGTGAGCCCGAATGCATCCGCCCGTGCAATTACCATGGGCATGGCGACGTCCATGCAGGTCACCTCCACCCCGTCAAACGTGTTGATCAGGGTCCCCGTTGGCAAGAACGCACCCGTCGCGCCGCCAATCGTATCCATGAATTGCAATGCAACGGGGGCGGCGTTTCCGGGCACGCCGTCTATCGCGGCGGTGCCCTCATAAACCACGCCCGCCGGTGAGGTTTGCACCTTGGCAACCACACGGGCGCCGGTGTTGACGGCGCGAATGTTGATGGTCGTCTCGGGCTCTGTTGTGGCCACCAACCCCATTTCCAAGGCAGCGGGTCCCACGCCGGACAGGATATTGCCGCACGTCGGTTTGAAATCGACAGTTCTGTCCGTGACGCTGACTTGCGCGAAGAAGTAATCAACATCCGCCCAATCGTCGTCTGACCTCGACAGCATTGCGACTTTGGTTGTCACGGCGTTGCCGCCGCCGATCCCGTCGATATTCAGCGGGTGCCCCGAGCCCACCATAGCCACCAAGACCTCAGTCAGTTGCTCCAAGTCTTCGGGCAAATGGGCGCGGTTGAGGTAGGGCCCGCGCGAGGTGCCCCCCCGCATGAACAGGAATGGAACGGCGGTTTGGGTCATGGACCTGCTCATGTCAGCGGCCATGGAAGATCAAACGCGCCTTGCAACAGACCCGGGGGGAAATCGCGGTTCAAGGTCCATGCCATCGCACAGATGAACGCGATACCGCAGCCGGTATAGATCGCGGCAAATCCCCAGCTTTTCCCCGCACGAATGCGGATGAACAGTAGCAAAAAAACCGCAAGCGCAAGGATGAACCCGACCAGCGCAGTGCCGATCAGCAAAGCCGCGAACCAGGCAAGCGTGGAGCCCAACCCATAGGTGTTGACCGCTGCATCCTGCACCTCACGGTCCGCGAAGATTGTGTTCTCCTCCCCGCGCAGCATCATCTGGATGATCAGAAAGATGCAGCAGACCAATGTCACCAAGGCCACGAAGTTGGGGAAAATGCGATCGCGGAAAGCGTAGTCAGGGATCTGCCACGCATTCGCAACAAAGACCAAAACGACCGCTGTGACCCCGAGCAAGAATACCAGTGGCGCCCGTTTCGTGCCGACCGCGACATTGCCTTCGGCCTGGATGTTCTTGGCCTGACGCAAGCCGATAATGATCGACAGCACCGTAATGATAATGAGCGTGATCACGATGGGGCTAAAGATATAGGGCTGCGCGACCTCCCAGCCCTGGCGCAGCTTGATCGTCGCTTGTTGGTGGGCTTGGTTGGCATAGCGTTCAACCGGCAGGGACAAAACGAAGCCGATCAGAAAGGCGGGACGCGACCAGTCGAAGCGCCGCAACATGATCCCCAAAAGGCCAACGCCAAACAGCGCCACAAGGTCCCAGATCTCCTGGCGCGATTGGAAGGCTGCAAAGGCGATGATCATGAACAAGAAGGGGGCCAGCAAGGCGAACCTGATGCTTGTAAGCCGCGCAATCCCACCCGATGCAGCGATACAGATCAGCGTGCCGACGACATTGGCCAACGCCAGAAGCCAGACGATGGCATAGGTAAAGTTGAGGTTACGATCCAGCATGGCCGGTCCGACCTCAATTTGGCCGCTTCCCAACAAAGCGCCACCGGAAATGAAAATCGCCATCGATCCAGAGCCGGGAATACCAAACAGCAGCGTTGGCACCAGCCCGCCACCCTCTTTGGCGTTGTTGGAGCTTTCCGGCCCAATCACACCGCGCACATCGCCGGAGCCAAATTTGGATTTGTCCTTGGAAGTCTGCACGGTATGGCCGTAGGCGATCCAATCGACCACAGAGCCGCCGAGGCCGGGAATAACCCCCACAGCAACGCCAATCAGCGAACACCGCAGGGAAAGCCATTTGTTGGCCCACCAATCCTTGACGCCCAAAAGCCAGCCCCCCCCAAGGGGCGCGCGTTCGGCAATGGCGCGGTCCTGCCGCAATAGCGCGATGATTTCGGGGATGGCGAAGATAGCCAAGCCCACGATCACCAGCTTGAGCCCGTCTCCAAGGTATTGATAAAGCTCAAATGGGATCGACCCAGTCTCAGCGTCGCGCCAGGCGCGGGGCACCATCCGCAATTCGCCCTCAAAGCGGCCCTCGCCAATCGTCCCGACCAACAGGCCCAACCCTGCAGCGGCGATCCCCTTCAGGGCGATGCGACCGGCCAGAATGCCAACCATCGATAGCCCGAAGACGGATATCATCAACAATTCGGGCGTTTTGAATAGCAACACGACGGGGCGCGCGGCGAGGATGAACACGGTCAGGAACGCAGCGCCCATCAACCCGCCAAATAAGGACGACGCAAACGCCGCTGACAGGGCGCGGGCCGCTTGCCCCTTCTTGGCCATCGGGAATCCGTCAAGGACCGTCGCCTGAGATGCCGATGATCCGGGTATACCCATCAAGACCGAGGCAAACGTGTCTGATGTTGGCACAACCGCGACCATGCCGATCATCAAGGCCAGCCCGGTCACAGGCTCCATCCCGAACATGAAGGGCAGGAGTAGCGACAGGCCTGCAATGCCGCCAAGCCCCGGAAAAACACCGATGCACAGACCCATCGCCACACCCAGGACCAGATACCCGATCACATGGGGTTGGAGGATCATGGCAAAGGCGTCGTTCAGCGCCGGAAGGGCTGTTAAGAACACATCCATTGCGTCCACCTTGGCCCGCTTGGGGCAAAACTATTTCATGAAATTGAGAATGTCCTCCCCGCGCGCGGTTCGCGGAGAGGACGATATCTGATCACTCAAGAACGACGCCGTAGCGCTCGGACAACCAGTTGATCACGAAGTCCCTTGCCTCTGCAGGGACCTCGGTCGCGCTGGCCAAAGCGGTTTGCGCCGCGGCCCCGGTCATCTGAGGGTAGAGGCCAAGACGGGCCGCCGAAATTTCGGCAAAGTCGTCACGTTCCTGAATTGCTGCGAACGCTTCCGTGAAGGTCGCGATTGCATTGTCGGGCGCGCCGGCAGGCAGGAAGACCATCTTTTGTGCCGGGAAGCCTGCCACAAAGAACGCCTCCCATGCATCCCAAGCCTCGCCGGATGTTTCACACCCATCCGTGGCTTCGCAGATTTCCTGGAACGTCGGCATGTCCGGGAATGTGGGGTCACGGACGATGTTGCCATCAGAATCCAATGCGCCGAACGAGAACCATGGCACAGCGGACCCGGCCTCAACCAATGGCACCACGCCGGACAGGTAAGACGAAGAGGTTTGGTAATCGATGTTGGCTTCGCCACGCTCGAACATGAGGCGGCCATCGCCACGGCCTTCAATCCCGAACACAGGTTCCACATTTAGGCCAAGCATTTCCCACGCCAGCAGGGGAACCAGATCAAGGCGCGTCGCGCCTTGCGAGCCATAGACCAAGGCCTCTCCAGCGAGACCGCTGGCATCTCCGTTTTCACCCAGCATGCCCGCCAGATCGGTCGGCAGGTAGGCAACGCCGCCGGTGCCGGAGGCCAAGACGACGTTCCAATCGCCATATTCATACCGCACCCGTGGGTCGTTCAACAAATATGGGAACTGCGTGGACCCGGAGGACCCGAAAATGGTCGTGCCATCCACATAGGTCATTTCCTGAAAACTGTTTGCACCGCGTGTCGAGCCCGCACCGGGTTCAAACACGACGACGACTGTTGGATTGCCGGGCAATTCTTCGGCCAATAGAGGCGCGTAAAAATTCGCCCACCGGGCGGAGCCGCCGGTCTCGGAGAACGGAATGATCCACTCAACCGTTTGGCCGCTCAGATCCAGCGCGTGGCCATCTGCAATAGCGGTTGTACCGGTGAAAGCAGCAGACACGGCCACTGCGGACGCCATCAGGCGCGTCGTCATTGTCTTCATTTTGGTTTCCTCCCAAGGAACCGGCGTTGGGCCGGGACGTTCGAATCAAACAGCCTCCCGAGCTGCCTTGATGGGCGCATCGTGCAATGCGATGCTTGCACCAACCTTGCATCCGCAAATAAAGGGCCGATTTATCCAATGCGCATCGTCGTCATCGAAGATAACCTGTCCGTCGCAAAGGGCATCTCCTACAGTCTGCAAGACGCGGGCCATGGCGTTGACGTGATCCACGACGGCAGTGAAGCGGATCTGTTTTTACGCGATGACGGTGCTGATCTTGTGGTCTTGGACATAAATTTGCCTGGCAAAAGCGGCCTCGACATATTGCGGGACATGCGCGATCGCGGCGATGGGCGACCTGTTTTGCTGCTGACCGCACGGGCAGAGCTGGGGGATAAAGTCGCGGGGCTTGATGCGGGTGCGGATGACTATTTGCCAAAACCATTTGAGATGCAGGAGTTTAACGCCCGGATACGCGCATTGTCGCGTCGCGTGACAGATCGGCTCAAAAACGAACAGCAGATTGGTGTGCTTTCCTATGATCAGACTGCGCGGATGATTACGGGTCCCGACGGCCCGCTGGATATACCGCGCCGGGAAGTCGCGCTGTTTGAGCGTTTGCTTCAGGCGGAGGGGCGTCTTGTATCCAAGCAGGCTCTGCTCGACAGCCTTTATGGAACCGGTGCAGATGTCGATGAGCCCGTGGTCGAGGTTTACGTTTCGCGCTTGCGGAAAAGACTTTCGCCCCACGACGTGCGGATCACCGTCAAACGGGGCCTTGGGTATATGATGCAAACCGCACCGGCGGCGGGCGCGGCGTGACAGGAGCGATTTCGCTCAGAGCGCGACTGGTGATCGTGATCCTCACACCTCTGCTTGTCGCCGCTGCAGCAATCGGATTTTGGGCCTTTGAAGACGCCCAGACACGTGCCGCAGCGCGATTTGATACGTCCTTGCTGTCGACGGCCCTGTCGATCTCTCGTGATATTGCGGTAAGCGGTGGCGATGCGCTGAGCGAATCCACGCGAGATTTGTTGCGCGACACATCGGGCGGTGCTGTCTTTTATCACGTTTACGCCCCTGACGGTGTGTTCGTGACGGGCTATGCGACCCCGCCGGTTCCCCCGAGTGCTGCGGGCGCCATACCGGAGCGCACCTATTACGATGCCATCTATCAGGGCCAAACGGTGCGGGCTTTGCGGTTCACTCAGGTCACGACGATTGAGCGCCTGAATGGGCCATTCACATTTACCGTTTGGCAAAACACCGCCCTGCGCAACGGGTTCGTGCAAGAGCGCACGCGCCCAATGTTTCTGGTGATAGCTGCCCTGATGGCGGCGCTTGCGGTTGTGGTATGGTTCGGCGTGCGCCTTGGCCTTTATCCATTGCATGACCTTGAAGCCGCCATTGCCCAACGCTCAACCGATGACCTGTCGCCAATCCGACGCAAGATCCCGGTCGAGGTTGATGGTATCGTTGGCCGATTGAATGATCTTTTGGGGGAAGTCGGGAAAACCTTGGCCGAAAAGGACCGCTTTATTTCCGACGCTGCCCATCAATTGCGCAATCCGTTGGCAGGTGTTCTGACCCTTGCAGAAGCGGTAAAAGGGGCGAAGACGAAACACGACGCGAAGACGCGCAGCGCCGATCTGGTGATCGCTGCACGCCAAGCCTCGGCCCTTGCCAACAATTTATTGACACTGGAGCGGATCCGCGGCGCGCCTCGAGGGCAAGAGGAAACGGCCTTTGATCCACGCCCCATATTGCTCGATGTGGCTGAAGAATTCAGCCTTTCCGCTCACGCCACGGGGGTCTCGTTTGTGGCGAGCATTCCGGCCGCAATGTCCACGTTTGCGGGTGATCCGGTGATGTTTGAGCAGGCGATTTTGAACCTTCTGAATAATGCACTCGTCCATGGTGGAGCCGATTTGTCGGAGATTGCTTTGGACATTGCACATGAAGAAGGCGCGACAAAAATCACGGTGCGCGATAATGGCAAAGGCATCCAAGACGGCGACCTACCCATAGCGCTTGCCCGCTTTGGCCAGGTTGAACCATCCGACGGAACAGGATTGGGATTGCCAATTGCAGCGGCCGTTGCAGAGGCCTTTGGCGGAACGCTAACGGCCGTGTCGAACCCGACGCACTTTAGTGTGTGTATGACGATACCGCCCTCCAAAATGCGCCCATCATAAAGAGTGTACGACCGTTTTCCCGCAAATGATGGGCAGGCTGAAATTCCTGCGTAGAGGTCAAACATCGAGCAACCAAAGGGGGCCGGTGGCCAACAAAAAAGCTTCTAATCAATTTCCCAACTGACCCAGCCCTTGGAAGTGGGCCGCTCAGCGGTCTTGTCAGAAGAAACGGCTTTGGACGGGGTGGGGCGTCGGTCAGGAAGGTGAGGTGCTTGAAAGCTATGTCACCAAGCGCCGCGACAAGAAGGTTGCGTTGAAATTCTTTAGAAAAGCAATTCTGGAATTTGCGGCTGTGCTTGCCTCCATCCACAATCACTTCAATCAGGAACGTCACCTCTTTTCCGGCGATAACTTCAAACTCAACCGCGCCCGCCGCTCTGTCCGAGTGGCGGGCGCTCTGCGTTGAAAAGGAGGCAGTGACACTGTCCTAGCAGAGTCTGGTTCGAGTGCGTCTGAGAGCCCCCTCCAGCGCACTGGCATGAGGGCACCCGGAGACAGGATCGGTGCACGCGCCCGGCCGCACCGATCAGTCGGGCCGCACCGTGTCAGATGAAGGTAAACTCATCTGCCACGATCCAGCCGACGACCTCGCTGGTGTGGCTCGTTTCGGCTTCGCGAGACGTTTCCTCTTCGATGAAGACCCTCGCCACGCCGTCCGTGATGTCGCGATAGCGGATAGTGGCCGTGTCCCCGCCATCGGTGGTCTGCATGTCCAGCAGCACGGCGGACGTCTCATCGGGCATGCGGCCCAAATCGAATTCAAAATCCAAGTGCGTGACAAGGTTTTCCGTCGTCCCCGCCGCAAATGCGTCGAAGTTGCCCTCTGATACCGCGATCCAGTCCACCGTTTCGTCCCCGTGGACCCGGTCGGCGCTCTCGCGTTCCTGGATCAGGACTTCGAACGACCCATCCGAGAGGTTGCGGACACGATCAACGACGATCTCGTCATCGTTCTGCGACGTCACCTGCGTCGACAGCACGTAATCCGAGCCGCCCCACGTGTCGGCAAGGCTGACCGCATTCCAAGTCGTGTCGACGGTCGCGCGACCCGCCTGCAGAATGGCACCGTCATCCATGACATGGGTGCCCTCTTCGACGGCCATCCAATGCATGGTCTCGGTGGCGTGGGCACCGTCGAGGTATTCCCATTCGGCGAACCGGTATTCGAAGCCGGTTGACGTGATGTCGCGCACCTGCATGGCACCGGGATCGATGCCATTCGTCGAAATGCCGCCGATCGATACGATCGGGTTCACCATCTCTTGCGCGAATTCCACCGAGAACCACTGCTCACGGCTCGCTTGTGTGAAGGTCGCCGTGCCGGATTGCGCGATCAGCGTGGGTTCGGGTTCGGGTTCCGGTTCGGGCGCCGGCGCATCGCTCAAGGGGCCCGATACGCTTACAAAATCGTCCGCGTCGATGGCATTCACGTCGTCCACGTTAAACAGCTGGATCCGGTCGTCATCCCCAAATCGAATTGTGACGCGCCCCTGATCTTCGTTGCGCCAGACCCGCGTCGCGTCATCGAACGACATGCCGGCCCCGAGATGGAACAGATCGGTGCCAGCCTCGAAATCCTGGACGGTCATCCGACCATGGCCGGCTTCGAAGTAAATGATGTCGGCCCCCTCCCCACCGGTGACACGGTCGTTTCCGGTTCCAGCGACGATGTAGTCCGCGCCGCCGCCGCCGTTGATCACATCGATCCCGGCGCCGCCGTTGAAGTAGTCGTTTCCATCGGTCCCGTTGAGCCTGTCGCGACCCTCAGTGCCTTCGATGGTCGTGTCGAAATCGACCGGCGGCGTCGGACCTGCGGGCTCTTCCTCCAGTACCAAACCGATATCAATATTTGTCACGGTGCCGAACGGGCCGACCTTGACCTCGGCGGTTGATCCCACATCACCGGTCACGGCCGAAATATCGCTGTCGATCCGGTCGTTCGTGCCGACATCGCCTGCGGTGAACGTCGCGTTGTCGGGCAAGACGGCGGACACGATATAGTCACCCCGAACCAGACCTTCGAACAAGTAGGTGCCATCGGCCGCGCTGGTGGTGGTCGCCACCACGTCGTTGGTCGCCGCATCGCGCAGGGTCAGCTCCAACCCGGAAAATCCTTCCTCCGACGAACTCTGGATGCCACCGGCATCGGCATCGACGAACACCGTCCCCGCGACTGCACCGTTGCCTTCGCTATCACCGAAGGTATCGCCCGTGGCCGAAAGACTGAACTGCTGATGGTTGGCCCATGCGATGTCCACAATCTCCTGGGCTTGTTCCAGGGTTATGCCGTCCGGCAGGTTCGTCAGCGGAGGACGCTCATCATAGATCGTCGCGAACATCGTAGCTGCCGCCACGAACGACCCGAGGGTGGTCGAGTGGATGTTGTCGTAGGTCAGCGCGGTCTCGGCGGTTTCGCCATTGTCACCGGCGGCTGCGGTTATGCTGTAATAGTAATCCCGGTACGACAGGCCGACCGGTGAATACGCGGCGCCGGTCGCCAGAGCGGCGTCCGAGTAGCGGTCGTGAAACTCTTCGGTAAACGTATCCGTCGTTGCGTTGATCCGATTGTCGGGCGTCCAGATGCCCCACAGCATCGTGGAGGTCCCGTTGTCGCGGGCCAGATCGATGAATTGCTCGGCGTATTGTTCGAACGTGGCCGGGCCGCGCACGTTACCGTTCAGGATCAGAAGGTCGAAATCGCCGTTTTCAAGCCGCTCGCGTCCGCGCACGCCCTGGGTGTCGTTCCAGTGCTGCTGCAACTCGCCGCCGCCCATGTTGCTGGCTTCACGGATGAATTCGTAACCTGCGGTCTCGGCCAGGAGTTCAACCATCTCCTGCACCGTTGTCTGCACGCCGCCTTGGTTTGCGTAACTATACGAATTTGTGATGAAAAGCACGCGCATCGCGGCAATCTCCCATACTTGTTAACAGTTGCGCATGCAGCTTTAAGACATCGTTAAGACATTCGGGTGGCCGTAGCATGGCGTACGGTGCGGCTGCAAGTGGCTGGTTAAGAAACAGTGTATTTTCAACAGGTAGATTAACGCCGTTTTCGAGAACGCTGCGCCAGGTGACTTGATGGTGACTTGATGGTCAGAACGTGAGTGCCGCCAAAAATCGTAGACACGCATTACAGCCGCAAGACCGAGTGCAGGCTGTCCTGAGGTGGCTGGCGGGCCTCGTCAGAGGAGCCTGGGTTGAGCAGGGCGGGGCGGCCTCGTGGCATGTTTGGAGGTGTCCGTCGTCAGGGTTTTTGGGGCCAAGAGCAGCCTAAACTAGGGGAGAGTTTTGCTCATCTTGTTGGTTTTATTGTGCGGCGCGTTTGCGGTGATGCAAGCGGCGCGCTTCGAGTGTCTTTCGTTTGTTCCTTTCCCTTTGTTGCAGGATGGCTTTGTCGCGCCCGAAGTAGACGTCGGACGGCGTAACGTTGTTCAAGCTCTCATTGTAGCGCCGATGATTGTAGTGGTCGACGAAGGCCTCGATCTGGGCCTCTAGGTCGCCCGGCAGGAAGTCCTTCTCCAGCAAGATGCGGTTTTTCAGGGTCTGATACCACCGCTCGATCTTGCCCTGAGTTTGCGGATGGTATGGCGCGCCACGAGCGTGCCTCTTGCCTTTGTCCTGCAACCACTCCGCCAAGTCACCAGAGACATAGCTTGATCCGTTGT
>CAZPJO010000030.1:0-14578 GCA_964586895.1 uncultured Roseicyclus sp. | reverse complement strand
GCTGGCCGGAGGGGATGTATTCGCTGTTGGCGGGCTTCATCGAGCCGGGCGAGACGATCGAGGCGGCAGTGCGCCGCGAGGTCTTTGAGGAGGTCGGCGTTCGGGTCGGGCCGGTGGAATATCTGTCGAGCCAGCCGTGGCCGTTCCCGGCCTCGTTGATGTTCGGCTGCCGGGGCGAGGCAACCACAACCGAGATCACCATCGACCCGAAGGAAATCGAGGATGCGAAATGGGTCACGCGCAGTGACATGCTGGAGGTTTTCGCGGGCAATGACCCCGGCATGCTGCCGGCCCGCAAGGGGGCGATCGCGCATTTCCTGCTGCAACACTGGCTCGCCGATACGCTGGATTGAGGGGCACATGGCCTTGACGGGCCGCCCCCTGCCCCGGCAAATCGAAGGCGGGTCCGAGCAGGAGAAACAGGCGTCATGAAGTTCAAGGTATCGGAAGATGTCGACGCACCGGCGGACATCACCTGGGCCCGGTTTACCGATTTCAGCGGCGTCGAGGCCGAGATCCGGGGCCGCGGCGCGGACTTGTCACGCGTTGGCAATTGGACCGACGCGGCGGCGGGCTGCGGCTGGCGCGGGCAGGTCACGGTGCGCGGCCGGTTGCGGCCGATCACCTCGGACATCAGCGCGTTTCAGGCCCCCGAACGCTGCGAAATCCGAACCAGCGTGGGTGGCATGGACGCGGTCTACGAGATGACGTTCCTGCACTTGCGCCCCGACATGACGCGGGTGCAGGCGGTGCTTGATCTGTCGGCGCAATCGCTTTCGGCGCGGCTGGCGCTTCAAACGCTAAAGCTGGCGCGGGGGCGGGTGATGCAGCGCTTGCAGGGGCTTTTGGTGCGGCAGGGCGATCTTGCGGAAGACGATTACCGGCGCGCGCAAGGCTGAACGGCGGGATAAGTGTCTGGGGTGCAGGCCAGGCGTTGAGGCCAAAGGCCGGTCGCAAACAAGCCGACATCCCTTGCAGCGTTGACGCGAAGATTCTTTCTGGTTGTAAACGATGTGCATTTAGGACTAAGTATCGGCACTTTTCCGCTCACACCAGGCGCGATGAGGAAATGTTAGGGTAACTAAAAAGTAAAAAAGGTGAAGTAGAAATGGGTACAAAAGTAAACAAAGTCAGCCGGTTCGGCCTGACCGCCATCGCAGCTGTGGCTATGACAATGACCTTCGGCACAGTGCAACAAGCCGAGGCAACTTCGGTGCATTGGACCAACAGCGGCTACACGACCAGCCCCTCGCTGCGTTCCACGCCGTCGTTCGCATCGCTTCTTTCGCGGTTCGGCACGCAGCGCGGAAGCTCCGGCAGCTTCTCGTCCTCGTCCTCCTCGTCGGTTTCGGCGTCGGCATCGGCGTCGGCAAGTGCCTCGTCGTCGGGCGGTGTTGTGACCGTGATCCAGACATCCACCTCAGGGGGCGGCTCGGCGAGCGCGTCGGCTGGCGGGTCTGTTGGCGGGTCGTCCAGCGGATCGTCCTCGGTGGCACCTGTGCCGCTTCCGGCGGGTGGCGCGTTGCTGCTGGCCGCACTTGGCGGCTTTGCGGCCCTGCGCCGTCGCAACACGGCGGCCTGAGCCTCCGGGTCAATTGACCCAAGATGATTTGAGAAAGCCCCCGCCACCTGCGCGGGGGCTTTTTTGTTTGGCCCGCATGGCGATTGGGCGGGTCCGGCCGTTTGCCCGTCAGGGCCCGCCGCCGCCCGGCCCGGTGCAGACCTTGGTGAATTCCCCGGAAATTTTGAGCGTTTGTAGCGATCGACCCGATCGCGGTCAGCGTCAACTGCGCCGGGCATAAGGTGTGCCGCCGGGGGAGGCGAAGGGGGAATGAGAAAGGGGTCGGGCCCGCGCTCTGCCAGAGACGTGGCCCAACCCCTCCGGTGGACCGGGACGGAGTGATGCCCCGGTGCCACCGCCGCCCCCACCACAAGGGTCGGAGCGGATCAAAGCAGCGGAAGATCGCGCTTCGACAAAGGCGGGTCCGGCAACCCCTTCACTTGCCGCCGTTCCCGCATGGGGACGTGGCTACACAATGCGGGGGCATGGCGAAGGGGGAAACCGGGGCCGTCCGTATCAGAACAGGGGAGGTGGGGGTTTTGACGCGACGTCACGGCTGCGGGGTGCCGGCCTTTCGGGCGCCGCGTTTGAGACCGAGCTGTCGTTCGCGCCAGATGATCGCAATGCCTGCCGTCACGATCAGGGCCGCGCCCATCAACATCGTGGGGGTGGGGATTTCCGCAAAGATGAAATAGCCGACGCCGATGGCCAGCAGCATCGAGGTGTATTCGAACGGCGCGATCAGGGACGCATCGGCAAAGCGGTAGGACGAGGTCAAGAGGATCTGCCCGACGCCGCCCGCCAGACCCGCCCCGATCAGCAGGGCCCATTGCACCGGCGTGGGCCAGGTCCAGCCCCATGGGATGGTCAGCAGGCTGAGCATGGAGGCGGTGACGGAGAACCAGAAGACGATGGCCGCGGTGCGTTCGGTCTGCACCAGTTTGCGCACGAAGACCTGCGCCAGCGCCGCGCAGACCGCGCCCATCAGCACCAGCATCGCCCCCAGCGCCTGTCCGGTGTCGGCGGCGGAGGGGTCGGTTGAGAGGCGCGGTGACAACACGATCAACACGCCGCCCATGCCAAGCGCGACCATGGACAGGCGGAAGAGGCGGACCTCTTCGCCCAGAAACATCGCCGCGAAGACCACGACAAGGATTGGCGCGGCATAGCCGATGGCCGTGACCTCGGGCAGTGGCAGAAGGCCAAGCCCCGCGAATCCCAGACCCATCGCGGAGGTGCCCACCAGCCCGCGCCAGACGTGGCCCATGGGGTTTTTCGTCTCCAGCCCGTGGGCGAGGTCGTGTTGCAGGATGAGCCACACGAGAATCACCGGGATCGCGAAGAACGACCGGAAGAACACGGCCTGCCCCGGCGGGATCGTATCGGCGGAGGCCTTGATGAGAGAGGCCATGGAGACGAACACGCAGACGGAGGCGATTTTGAGCGCGATGCCACGCAGGGGATTTTGGGCATTTGCCATGGGGATTGGCTACGCCTGCGCGGCGAGGGCGGCAAGGGGGGTGGTTTGGTTGGAGGGGGGTTTGGGGGGCACTGCCCCCTTTGCGTCTTTTCCGCTGGAAAAGATCGCTTACCCCCGAGGTTTTTCTGGCAAGATGAAAGAGCGGCGCGGTTGGCATGTGGTTGGCGCGGATTGGTCAAGCCATCTTGCGATTCGGGAGCGGGGGGATTATCTGCGGGATTGAGAGGTTGGCGCGGGCAAGCACTTCGCCAACCTGGTCAGAGCCGGAAGGCAGCAGCCATAACGATTCCTGCTTGGGTCGTTGTCCAGCCTCTCACCCAAGCGCATCGCAACGCGATGCGCGTAGCGCCGAAAGTGTATCGCATCGCGATGCACGCAGGCGAGCGTAGCGCCGGAAGTGTCTTGCGCAGCAAGGCACGCAGGCGGGTCCGCAAGCACAACACCCCCCTGCCCTACAAATCCAACCACCGGCTGAGCCCAGCCTCACTCGCCGCCCAGCGGTAATACGCGGCCATGGCCAGCCCGAAGAGGATACCGGCGAGCAGCGAGGCCAGCAGCGCGAAGCCCATGGGCATGCCGGACTGCTGCCAGGCGACGGCCCACATCAGCAATCCCCAGAGCAGGCCGAAGGCGGGGCCTGCCAGCAGGGCCGCGCGTGCGAAGCTCATGTAATGGGGTGGGCGGGGGCGCAGGCCGATGGCGCGTGCGACGCGAAACAGCGGCGGCGCGTAATTGGCGCGTTTGATGCCCGAGGCTTCAAGCTCGGCCATCGCGGCGGACAGGCGGCGGGTGTAGTCGTCTTCCATGACCCGAGAGGTAAGGGCGATCCGCCCGGTCGCCAACCCCCTCAGACCGGGCCACCCTCGACGACCTGACCCGGATGCGCCTCGGCCCAGTCCTTGAGGATTTCGGCAAGCTCGGGATTGCCCGCACGATCGGGCGCGGCGCGGGGGATCGCAACGCCTTGTTCGAGCGCGAGGCGCAGGCAGGTGGCGTAATCGCGACCGTCTGTGTCGCCGCGCGCGGGGTTGTTCTCGGACCCGTGCAGGATCGTGGACAAAAGCGTGCCGCCATAGCCGTTGATGTGCCCGAGATCTGGCTTTTGCCGCAGCAGGTAGGCCATGACATCGGGCAGGCCCTCCCACCCGGCGACGTGCAGGGGGGTGAGGCCTTCGGCATCGGGACGGTCGGTTTCCACGCCGACCGCGACGAGGCGCTGCACATGGGGCAGTTTGCCGGGCAGGTGCAGGATCAACCGAATGATGTTGCGGCAGCCGTCGGGCAATTTGGCGGGATCGATATATTCGCCGTCGGGGACCGCGCCATCGGCAACGCGCGCGAGGAGGTCTTCGGCGGGCGACAGCGGCGTGGCATGGCCGCGATCCGCGAGGACCTTGGCCAGCGGGGCATTTCCGAAGACGCGGGCATAGGCGTAGGGCGTCATGCCCTCGTAGGGCCGGGTCGGGTCGGCGCCGTGATCGAGCAGGAGGTCGATCATCTCGGGCGGACTCATCCGGCGGGCGGCCTGGTGCAAAGCCGGCACCACCCAAGGACGCTCGCCGCCGATCTCGGCGTCGTTGAAATCGTCGGGCCTGGCCCCGGCATCGAGCAGCAGGCGGACGGCCTCGACATCGTGGAAATCCATCGCGCGCAGAAGCGCGTTGGTGCCGTGCGGCTTGGCCCCATGGGCGAGCAGGAGGCGGAGGCCGTCGTGGTGGCCCAGTTCGGTCGCGTGGTAGAGGCTTTCGCCATCGTTGGGATCGGCGCCATGATCGAGCAGCCATTCCGCGAGGGCCATGTTGTTGGCGTGACCGAGGGCGAAATAGAGGGTGGAGAGTTTGTGCGCGGGATCGCTTTCATAGGCCGCGCCGTAGTTGGGGGCAGCGCCATGGGCCAGCAGTAGATCGGCGATGGCGCGCATGTCCGCCGCGCGGTCGGGAAAGAGGTGGATCGCCTTGGATTGCGCCATCATGGTGAGCGGCGGATGGGTCGGCGCGGGGGCGGTGGCGCGGGCGGGATCCGCGGCGAGATGGCGGGCGACGTCATCGTGCAGGTAGAGGCGGCAGGCGAGGCCGATGTTGCCCTGCGGCAGGTCGGGATCGTCGGTCAGAAGCGCGCGGACGACGGCCTCCTGCCCCTGCGTCAGGGCGAGGCCAAGGCGTTGTTGTCGCGTTGCACGGTCCATGCCATGGGTTTCCGCCGCCAGTTTTAGGTGCGGCCAGGAGGCGAACCCCTGTTCCCGGGCGATCACATGGAGGAAATCGGCATGTTTGAGAGGGGCTGCGTCCGGGCGGGTGATATGGGTCTGGATACGCAAAAAGGCGCCCCGATCTTCGCCGTGGTACGCCTTCTTGAGAGCCGTTGCATCACGGCGGTGTCGGTCGATTGATCGTGTCATCGGGTTCCCTCATATCTGCCCAACGATCCGCTTGGAGGGCTTGAGAAACACCGAAATCGTGTCTGTCGAGTGCTCTGGAGGGTGCCGGTGTCGGCTTTCCGCGGATCTGGCGGCTGCCCTGACAGCCATAGGAATGAAATAGCGTGGTGTGCGGAAGCTTTCAAGTGAAACGGACATATCGTGCCTCCGGCCCTCGCCGGATGCGGGGTTATGCGCTATTTCGATGTCATGGTGGATACGGAAAAACTTGCGAAAGATCGCACGAACTGGGCGCAGGATCGCACGATCCTGGCCAATGAGCGGACGTTTTCATCGTGGATGGGCACGGGCATGGCGGCGGTCGGCGTGGCAATCGGCCTGAAGGCGGTGTTCGGCGCGTTCGAGCCGACGTGGGCCGCGAAGCTTGTGGCGAGTGTGTTCCTTGGCGCGGCGATCATGGTGTTCTGGTCCGCGCGGCGACAGGCGTTGAAGACGTTCGCGCGGCTCAAGGAAACCGACGCCGAGGCGCAACCGTCGCGGTCGTACACGGTTTTGGCGGCGGTCCTGACGCTGGCGACGTGCCTGACGGGGGCGATCTTGTGGTCGTTGTAATCCGGTGGACGGCGTGAGCCGGGCCGCATACCGTTGCGCCTGACCCGAGAAGACGGATTCCCATGAGCGCCGACACACAGCCCACCTATCAGGTTCTTGCCCGCAAATACCGACCCGCGACCTTTGCCGATCTGATCGGGCAGGAGGCGATGGTGCGCACGCTGAAGAACGCGTTTGAGGCGGACCGGATTGCGCAGGCCTTTATGCTTACGGGCATCCGGGGGACGGGCAAGACGACCACAGCGCGGATCATCGCCAAGGGGCTGAACTGCATCGGGACGGATGGCAACGGCGGGCCGACGACGGACCCGTGTGGTGTGTGCGAGAATTGCGTCGCGATTGCCGAGGGGCGGCATGTCGATGTGATGGAGATGGACGCGGCGTCCAACACCGGGGTGCAGAATATCCGCGACGCGATCATCGAAACGGTGAGTTACCGGGCGGCGACGGCGCGCTACAAGATCTTCATCATCGACGAGGTTCACATGCTGTCGACGAGCGCGTTCAACGCGCTGTTGAAGACGCTGGAAGAGCCGCCTGCGCATGTGAAATTCCTGTTTGCGACGACCGAGATCCGCAAGGTGCCGGTGACGGTTCTGTCGCGGTGCCAGCGGTTTGATCTGCGCCGGATCGAGCCGGAAGTGATGATCGCGCATTTGCAGAAGATCGCGGGGCTGGAAAGCGCGCAGATTGCCGAAGATGCGCTGGCGTTGATCACGCGGGCCGCCGAGGGGTCGGTGCGGGACGCGATGAGCCTGCTGGATCAGGCGATTGCGCACGGCGCGGGCGAGACGACGGCGGATCAGGTGCGCGCGATGTTGGGCCTGGCCGACCGGGGCCGAGTGATGGACCTGTTCGAGGCGATCATGGCGGGCGATGCGGCGCGCGCCCTGGACGAATTGGGTGGGCAATATGCCGACGGGGCGGACCCGGTCGCGGTGCTGCGCGATCTGGCCGAGATCACGCATTGGTTGTCGGTCATCTCGATCACGGCGGAGGCGGCGGATGATCCGACGATCTCGCCCGACGAACGCACACGGGGGTTGGCCTTGGCCGAAAAGCTGCCGATGCGGGTGCTGACGCGGATGTGGCAGATGCTTCTGAAGGCGTTGGAAGAGGTGGCGATTGCGCCCAACGCGATGATGGCGGCCGAAATGGCCGTGATCCGCCTGACCCATGTGGCCGACCTGCCGACGCCCGGTGATCTGGTGAAGAAGCTGAGCCAGATGGAGCGGCCAAGTGGCGGCGCACCTGCGGGGGGCGGTGGCGGCGGTGGGCCGGCCTTGGGGCCGGGACCGCAGGCGCGTGTTTCCGGGACCGCACCGATGGGCGGCGGCGGTCCGCAAGCCGCGTTGGCGCCGCAAGCCGGGCCGGATTTGAGCGTCTATCCGACATTTGAAAGCGTCGTGGCCGTTGTTGAGCAGGCCCGCGATATCAAGCTGTTGATCGAGGTGAAGACTGGGCTGCGGCTGGTGTCTTACGAGCCCGGCAGGATCGAGGTGCAAACGACCGAGCGTGCGCCGAAGGACCTGATCCCACGCCTTGGGCGGATGTTGCAGACGGCGACTGGCGCGCGGTGGGGCATCACGGTCGCGGCGGAAGGCGGCGGCGAGACGATCGAGGAACAGGAGAAGGCCAAACGGCGGGAATTGGAGGCGGAAGTGACCGAGCATCCGTTGATGCAGGCGGTGCTGTCGCGGTTCCCGAAGGCGCGGATTGCAGAGATCCGGTCCCATGCGGAGATTGAGGCGGAGGCCGCGGTCGAGGCGCTGGAAGAGGCGGAGGACTGGGATCCGTTCGAGGACGAATGATCCGGGCGGCGGCGGTTGAAGATCTCGACGCGCTGATGCGGTTGAACGCCGTGGTGCAAGTCTGGCACGCCCAACACTACCCAAAGGTATTCCGACCCGATCCGGACCCCGTGCTTATGCGGGCTTTTTTCGAAGAAATGCTTGGGGCGGACGACTGCCACATTTTGATTTCGGAGGATCAGTCGGGATACATGTTCGCGCGTTTGCATCTCGGCAAAGACACGCCTTATGGCCGCAAGCTGACGGAACTGCATGTGGAACATATCGCCGTGCAAACGGACCGTCAGCGCGAAGGGATCGGGCGCAAACTTATGGAGGCGACCGAAGATTTGGCGCGGTCTTTTGGATGCCGCGCGCTCAGGCTCGACACATGGGCCGCGAACACGCAGGCGCATTCAATGTTCGAAGCCTTCGGGATGGCGCCTCTGCGTCATCACTACTCCAAAGACCTCGACTAGCCTCGCCTTGCCGTGACCCCGCATGCGGCGTATCTGTTGGGGCAACGCATTTCAGCTGGAGAGCATCGCGATGATGAAGGGTTTGGGTGGTCTTGGCGACATGGCCAAGATGATGAAACAGGCGCAGGAATTGCAGGGCAAGATGGCCCAGATGCAGGAAGACCTGGCCACCATGACGGTGCAGGGCGAAAGTGGCGCGGGCCTGGTCAAGGCGACGGCGACGGCCAAGGGCGAGTTGACCGGGCTGGACATCGACCCGTCGATTTTCAACCAGGACGACAAGGAAGTGGTCGAGGACCTGATCCTCGCCGCGATCAAGGACGCGCAATCCAAGGCACGCGACACGCATGACGCGGAAATGGGCCGCCTGACCGAGGAAATGGGCCTGCCCTCCGGCGTGAAGATGCCGTTCTAGGGTCTTGTCCGACACCCCGAAAGATATCGAAGAGCTGATCGGGATCATGGCGCGGCTGCCGGGGCTTGGGCCACGTTCGGCCCGGCGCGCGGTGCTGACGTTGATCAAGAAGCGCGGCGCGTTGATGCGCCCGCTGGCCGAGACGATGGGCCGTGTCGCCGAAACAGCGCGTGAATGCGTGAATTGCGGGAACATCGGGACGGCTGATCTGTGCGGGATCTGCGCCGATCAGAGGCGTGCAACGGGTGAGCTGTGCGTGGTCGAAGATGTCGCCGATTTGTGGGCGATGGAACGCGGCGGGGCGTTCAAGGGGCGGTATCATGTGTTGGGCGGGACGTTGTCGGCGCTTGACGATGTGGGGCCCGAAGACCTGCGAATTCCGCGCCTGAAAGGGCGGATCGGGGACGAGGGGATTACCGAGGTGATCCTTGCGCTGAACGCCACAGTGGATGGCCAGACGACGGCGCATTACATCGCCGACGAGCTGGCGGGCGGCGGTGTGAGCCTCACGTCACTGGCGCAGGGGGTGCCGATCGGCGGAGAGTTGGATTTCCTTGACGATGGCACGATTTCCGCCGCCCTGCGCGCGCGAAAGGCGTTGTGACGCTGGTAAAATTGCGCAGCAAAGCTGCATTCCTTGCATGGATTGGCGCAGGTTGAGCGGTCAGCGCGTCATGTGAGCCGCGTGCTTGCAAAAAGCCGCCCGCAGCCTCCGGCGGAGGTTTTTCTGGCAAGATGAAAGGGCGGCGCCCCATTCGTCGGCCGGGGCTCAATCATTGGCCAGCTTCTCCGACGAACGAGGGTCTTCACCTTGCACGCCGAGTCGGTCCTCACCTATCGACGCCGCGCCACGCTAGCCGATGTTCCCTAACGCCTGATGAAGCGCCCTGTTTCATCTTGCTGAAAAAGCCTTCGGGGGAGGCGCTCCTGAAGGGAGCGGCGGAGGCGGTCAGCGCATCGGTGAAAACAATGCGTCGGGGGAGGTGCAGTCGCGGATCACGTCGGTGCCGCAGGTGCGCGGCTCAAGCTCTCTTGTGAGGCAAATGCGGACCTCTTGGATCCGATTGGCCCTGCAAGTGACGGTGAGCATATCAGCCGAAAGCTGTGGGTTCGCTTCGAGGAAGGCCTCTTCGATCACCGCGGCGGGCAGGCGGACCTCTGCATCCAGTCGGCGCAGCAGGTCCGGGCGGGTCACGCTGTCGTAGGCCACGCGGCTGAGCGCGTAGTAATCCGTAGCCTCAAGCCCGGTGCAGACGCCGTGTTTGCGCCATTGGTGCCAGGCGAGGCCGGAGCTTCCCATGATATCCGTCATCTCGCCGGTCATGCCCCGCGAGGGCGCGCGCAATGCCGTGGGGCAATAGCTTGGCCAGCCGGTTTCATATTGTGGCCAGAGTCCGTGCAGGGTGAAGCCGTATCCCTGCCCCGCGTCGCATTGCGGGCTGTCGCGATCGTCGCCCTCAATGGCGCACCATGTTGGGGTCCAGCTGAGCGCGAGGACATAATAGTCAAAGTCGCCCGCCGGTTCGCCATCGGCCTGTGCCATGCCCGCGGCGCAGATCAGCGCGCACATCGTTCGTTTCATTCCGGGGGTTCCCTCGCCTGTCGATCACGCCTATATAGCGTGCGATTTCCCTGAAATCGAGGAACCGCGACGGCCCGGCCATCGCACCCGGCTCCACCGGTCTTTCCTCGTATGTGACGTGAGCCTTGGAGGCCTGATATGAACAAACCCATCATGGCGAAAGCCACAGCCGTCTGGTTGGTCGACAACACCACGCTGAGCTTCAAGCAGATCGGCGATTTCTGTGGTCTGCACGACCTGGAGGTGCAGGGGATTGCCGATGGCGATGTGGCCGCCGGTGTGAAGGGGTTCGACCCGATCGTGAACAACCAGCTGACGCAGGACGAGATCGACGCGGCCGAGAAGAACCCGTCGCACAAGCTGAAGCTCAAGTTCAACGCCGCGGCTGTGGGTGAGGAAAAGCGGCGGGGGCCGCGGTATACGCCGCTCAGCAAACGGCAGGACCGGCCTGCGTCGATCCTGTGGCTGGTGAAGTTTCACCCGGAACTGACCGATGGGCAGATCTCCAAGCTGGTGGGGACGACGAAGCCGACGATCCAGGCGATCCGCGAGCGGACGCATTGGAACATCAACAACATCCAGCCGATTGATCCGGTGGCTCTGGGGCTTTGCAAGCAGACGGAACTTGATGCGGCCGTGCAGAAGGCCAACGCGAAGAAAGCGGCGGATGGCACGGCGATGACGGATGATGAGCGGCGCAAGCTGGTGTCGACCGAAACGTCGCTGTCGATGGATCCCGAACCGGCGGTTCCCTCGGCGATTGCGGGGCTTGAGACCTTCACGCTTGGCAGCAACACCGATGACGAGGACGACACGCCGACGCATGACAGCTCGCGCGATGCGGACAGCTTCTTCAACCTGCCTGAGGGCGGGGATGACGAGGATGACGACGACGATCAAGACGGCAAATAACGCCGTTTGACCCCTGTGCGCACGCGTGCGCACAGGGGTCAAACTACTGTTTTCATTATAAAATGCAATTTTTGTTAACCTGAAATTAACCCGGTGGTTAACGGTTGGCCCGACTTGGCCCGGGTTGGCGCCGCGCAGGGCGACTTTGCTTCGGTCGGGAATCGGGTAAGCTTCGACCAGACACCCGGAGCCCCGCGATTGATGAGACGCCTTGCGCTGATCCTGTTCTCCCTCGTTTGCGCACCCCCCGCGACGGCGCAGACCGGCCCGTGGTGTCAGGAGATCTGGCTGAGCCGGAACACGGTCATGGACCGGGCGGGGCAATGTTTCACCACGCCGCTCGGGCAGGCGGTCTTCGACAATTCCGATTGCACGCCGGGGCGACGCCCGCTTCTGCCGCTGGATGCGGAGATCGTGACGCGGTTGGAGGTGTTGGAGAATGATTCCGGCTGTGCCGTGGATACCTCGGCCCCGGAGCTTGACCCGGCCACCGCGACATGGCGGGCGCGGTTGGCGGAGCTTTGGACGATTCCGATCCGGGCCGATACCGAACATGGTTGCGGCGGGTATAGCGGGCCGGTGCGGGAGCTTCATGCCGGCATGTCGCGCAGCACCGGTGTGATCGGGCGATTGGAGCCGGGGCAGAATTTCGGCTTTGCGCACGCGCCGATGCGGGGCGGCTGGGACTATATCACGGTCAGTGACGCCGATTTCACCCCGGTTGCCCATGGCTGGGTGCAGGGGATCGAGATGAATGAAGCGGTTTGCGCCTTCATGGCGGGTTAGGTTGAGGCACCAACAACACGGGGGAATTGGAATGCGACGTGGTTATCTCAGGAAGGTCCTGGCGGTTTTGGGGATCAGCGCGGGCCTGAGCGGTCCGGCGGCGGCGCTGGATTATTGCGAGGATGCGTGGCTGACGCGGAATTTGATCATCGACCGCTATGGCTATTGCTTCAACTCGGGCCTGGGTCAGGCCCTGTTCGACAATTCGGATTGCTCGACGTCGCAGCCCGCGCTGTCGGCGCAGGATACCGAGTTGGTCACGCGCATCCGGGAGGGCGAAGCGCAGGTCGGATGTTCGATCAACACCGGCGCGGGCCCGTCCCCGGCAATGCGGGAGGCCCATGCCTTCTACAACAGCTTGCAGGATATTCCGGCGGCCGATCACCTTGGGTGGGCCTGCTGGGGCTATCACGGGGCGCCGATGCCGATCCGGTCCGGCGCGTCGGATACGGCCCCGGTGATCGGGACGTTACAGCCCGGACAAGGCATGGTGTCAGAATACTGGCCCAGGGGCGCCTTCATTTTCGCGACCATCGTCACCGGCCCGTCGGGCGCGGTTTTGGGCCAGGGTTGGATGCGCGCCGGAATTACCGATGCCGATTGCGATCAGGTCGCGGGGTAGCGCGACGGCCGCGTCAATGCGCGGCCTTGGTCACGTTATCCAGAAGGGTCCGGCCCCCGTCGACGGTAAGGGTTTCGCCGGTGACAAAGCCCGCCCCGTCGGAGGCGAGGAATTGCACGGCTGACGTGACCTCTCGCGCGGAGGCGATGCGGCCAAGGGGCGTGCATTCGCGGATCTCCTTCCGCAGGCCGTCGGTTTCGCTCAGGCTATCCTTGAGGCTGGCGGACATGACCGAGCCGAAGGCCACGCCGTTGACCCGGATGCGATGCGGGGCAAGCGCCACGGCAAGGCTGCGCGTGGCCTGATCCAGGGCGGCGGTGGCGATGGAATAGCCCATCAGATCGGTATGCGTGCGCCGCGCGGCAATCGACGACAGGTTGATGATCGAGCCCACGGGGCCGTCTTCCTGGTCGGAGGCCTCGGCCTGCGCGATCATGCGTTTGGCCACCGCCTGCCCCAGACGCAGGGCGGTGAAGGTGTTTTGGTCTAGCATCGCTTCGACCGTGGTGTCGGTCGGGTCGAGGGGATCGGTTGTGAGGATCTGCCGGCTGGCGTTGACCAGGACATCGATGCGGTCATAGGCGTCGATGGTGGCCGAAATCAGGTTTTCGATGGTGAGCCGTTCACGCAGATCGCCCGCAAAGTAGCGGATGTTATCGTCGGCCCCGTCGATATCGCCACATTCGTCCTTCAGGCGGTCCTTGTCGCGGTCGGCGAACATGACATTGGCGCCTTGATCGACGAAATGGCGCGCGATGGCGAGGCCCACGCCATTGGCGGCGCCGGTGATGATGGCGGTTTTGCCCTGGATGGATAGACCCATCTGGATATCCTTTGGATGATTGGACGGTTGTTGGCCGCGGTTCTAGCGCTTGGGGCGCTTGGGCTTTGCGGCCTCGTAGATCTTGTAGCCTTCGAGTTCTCCAAGCAGGCGGCCCGTTCCGAAGCACGCCTTGAGCGTCTCTTCATAGGGCAAATGCCGGTTGGCGACCATGAAAAACCGCCCCCCTTGCGCGAGGTTCTTGGCAGCCGACGCGATGAAGGCGCGGCCAAGGCTGGGGTCGGCGCGTTTGCCGACGTGGAACGGCGGGTTGCACAGGATGGCGTCGTAGGGCGCGTCGGGGGTGAATTTGGTGGCATCGGCCCAGTGGAATTCGGCGCGGGGATCATCGACGTTCATCTGCGCGGCCTCGCACATGGCGTGGTCGGCCTCAACGAGGTCGAGGGTGGTGATGTCGGGTTGTTCGTCGAGGACTTCGCCCGAGACATAGCCCCACCCCGCGCCCCAATCGGCGACACGCCCTTTGAGTTGCGGCACGAGTGCCACGAGGAGTTCCGAGCCGCGGTCCGGCCCATCGACGGAAAAGCCACCCTGCACGGTAAGGTAGCCCTCAGCCGTTGGGACGGGGGCCATGATCCAGTCGAGCACTTGCTGCGGGAGAACGTCGGGGCGGCGGAACCAGGCGAATTTGCCATGGGATTTGGACATCACGCCGTCGAGTTCGAACACGAGGCGGAGGGTTTTGACGATGGCCTCGATGCCTTCGTCCTTCTGGCCGTCCACCATGACGAGCGCGCCGGGGGGCAGATGGCCCAACGCCTCGGCAATGGCGGAATAGGTGGCGGCGCGGGATTTGACGATCTGGATCAGGGCGGCGTCGAATTGGCCCTCGGGCTCAATTGTGACGGTGAGGCCGCGCGCTTTGAGGCGGTCGTGATCGGGTTTGAAGCCCTGCACGCAGGTCACATCGCCCAGCGCCGCGAAATCGGCATCACCCCGGGCGCGCATGGCAAGCACGGGGCCGGAGGGCAGGTCGATCTCACCGCCTTCGATTGCGAGGGTCCATCTGTCGGGGGTCATGGGGTGAGAGGATTATTCCTCTTTCTCCATGGTGCATTGCAGCGGGTGCTGGTTGCGGCGGGCGAAATCCATCACCTGCGCAACCTTGGTCTCGGCGATCT
>CAZPJO010000029.1:13887-15000 GCA_964586895.1 uncultured Roseicyclus sp. | reverse complement strand
AAGCCGATGGTTTTGAAGCCCATCGATTCAAGCGACATGTTGCCCGCAAGAATGAACAGATCGGCCCAGGACAGCGACTTGCCGTATTTCTCCTTCACCGGCCACAAAAGACGGCGTGCCTTGTCGAGGTTGCCGTTGTCGGGCCACGAGTTCAGCGGCGCAAACCGCTGCGTGCCATTGCCCGCACCGCCACGACCGTCATAGGTGCGATAGGTCCCCGCAGAGTGCCATGCCAGGCGGATCATCAGGCCCCCGTAATGGCCATAATCCGCAGGCCACCAATCCTGGCTTTCGGTCAGCAGTGCGACCACGTCGGCCTTCACCTGCTCCATGTCGAGCTTCTGGAATTCCTTTGCGTAATCAAACGCCTCACCCATCGGGTCAAGCTTGGGCGAATTGCCATTCAGCGGCTTGAGGTTCAGCTGATTTGGCCACCAATGCTCATTCGCGGTGCTTGCGCTGGGTTGCTTGCCCGGTCCGTGCATTACGGGGCAGCGGCCTGTTGAAATCGGGGCTCCGTCCATCATGTCTCTCTTCCCTAGTGACTGGCTGGTTAGGTGGCACGCGGCACACCGGTCTTGCGACTCGCGCTCACACCTCTTCTACCAGCCCTAGGCAATTAGCTACAGTTGGATTTTCTGATCAACGTGATAACTATGTCTTATGAACAATCTCACCCTCAAGCAGCTTCGCTATGTCGAGGCCCTTGCCCATCATGGCCATTTCGGGCGTGCAGCCGATGCCTGCGCGGTCACGCAGCCGGCGCTCTCGATGCAGATCAAGGAGTTGGAGGCGAATTTCGGTTTGGCGTTGTTTGAGCGTGGCGGCAAACGCGTGCGCCTGACCGGGTTTGGGGAAAGGTTTCTGGAGCGTGCGCACAAGATCCTGCGCGATGTAGACGAGCTTGCCGAACTGGCCCGGGCGGCGGAAACCAGCCTCGTGGGGCGTTTGCGCCTGGGCATCATACCCACGATCGCGCCCTACCTGTTGCCCCGCATCATCGGCGTGCTTAGCCAAAGCTACCCGGACATCGACCTGCATATCCGCGAGACGGTGACGCCGAAACTGATCGAGGATTTGCGCGCCGGGCGGCTGGATTGTGCGGTGGTCGCC
>CAZPJO010000029.1:0-13877 GCA_964586895.1 uncultured Roseicyclus sp. | reverse complement strand
TCGCCCTTCCGGTGTCAGAAACGGGCCTTATGGAAGTGCCGTTGCACGAAGAAGAATTCGTCCTGATCCGCCCGGAGGCAGACGCCACAAAACCGGTGCCCGATGTCGAAACGCTGGCGCAGATGCGGTTGCTGTTGCTGGAGGAAGGCCATTGCTTCCGCGATCAGGCGCTGGAGTTCTGCAATATCCGCTCTGCCCTGCCGCGCGAGGGGTTGGACGGCTCGAACCTCTCGACGCTGGTGCAGATGGTGGGCGCGGGCATTGGCGTTACGCTGATCCCGCAGATGGCCGTGTCGGTGGAAACGCCCGCCGCCGCCGTGTCGGTCTCACGGTTCGGACGGCGCAAGCCCAAGCGGACAATCGGCATGATCTGGCGCAAGAGCAGCCCCCTCGCCCATCAACTAAGCGGTATGGCCGAGGTGCTGCGCGGCGCGGTTCAGGTGGTGTAGCGCCACGCGCCGACGCGCGCCTTCGGCTTGCGACGCCAGATATGCGGCAAGGCAAAGGCCGCGAAGAAGGCGTTGATCGTATGCCGCTTGGTCATCTTGCGATTGCGGGCGAGAAGCGGAAACAGGAAGTCACCAAAGCGCTGGTCAATCACGGCCGGACGCATGCGTTTCTTGGGCTTTTCAGACAATGTCGGGATCCGAAACGCCCGCGAAAAACCGCGCGGTTTCAGGTCGTTGCGCACATCCAGCATGTTTGTCAGGAAGAGGCGATGCGATGGCAGGATCGACAGGAAGAGGTCCGGGTTCGGCTCTTCGGGGATGTTGATGTTCTCGTTCGACACCCCGGCGTCGAATGCGGGATGCATATCGGCCACCTCGATGGCGCGGCGGGCCGCACCGAAGGGGACGAACGGCGCGCGCACAACCACAAGGGCGCGGTTGGCGGTCAGGTGCTGTGCGTATTGCTGCGCGACATCCGAGGGCACGCCGGCCTCTTCGATCATGTCCTGCGCCGAGCGACGCGAGCGTTGCTCGACCACGCTCATGCAATCCTCGGGAAATCCCTCTGCCTTGAGGGTTGCGACGACGGAATCGGCATTGGCCGGATCTTCATAGAGCCGAGTGACAATCGTGGACATTTCTGCGGGCCTCCCCAATTGAACGGACGCGGGCATTCTGCATCAGCAAGATTACCAAATCCATATGTTAGGGCTCAACGCCCAAATTTCGAGGCGCTTTTGCATGCAGGCGCCAAATTACGCACAAAGCCGCCAATAGGAAGACGGCTTCGAGCAAGAATACGGGTATGTAGGGCGTAGCCGGGTCAGCGGTTCCGGGCATCGCGAGAATCACGTCGCGAAGGACCCCTCCGGCGGCAATGGCGATCCCGGCAGCGGTGGCTTGCACCGCGCCCCAGGCCCCCAGCGCCAGGCCGATCTGCGATCGCGGCGCCCGGCGCATCGTGGCCGTTAGCGTGCCATGTCCGAACAGGCCCGCTCCGACGCCCGAGACGAAAGTGCCTGCGGTGAAAAGCGTCACACCGCCCATCTGAGCCGCGATGGCGATGGCGATGAAGGCCGGCACGCCGATGGCCGCGCCGAATGTCGCGACATTCAACGGCTCTGCACCGCGCAGCAACACATGGCTGGCGAGCCAAAAGCCCAAGAGTCCGCCCGCCGCAAGCACGGCCGTCAGGCGCGTGGTCATGGCAACCGACATCGACAGAACCTCGCCGCCGTAGGGCTCCAAAAGAACCTCCGCCATCCCGTAGGCCATTGTGCCAAGCGCGATGACCACGAGGAGGCGCATGGTTCCCTCACGCGCCGAGAACACGGCCCAGGCATCCGCGAAAGCTTCGACGGGTGGTGGGTTCGCGGCGCGCGCACGGTCGCGCGGCTCCTGCTTCCACAGGGCAAGAAGGTTGAGGGCGATGGTCGTAACAGCCGCGCCCTGCACGACCTGCACAAGGCGACCGGGCGTGTAATCCGCCAGCAGGTAGCCGAAGATCAGGGCGCTGACGATCATGCCGACCAGCAGCATGACATACATGAGGCCCACAACCTTTGGCTGATCCTCGACAGGAACAAGGTCAGTGGCCAAGGCCAGTCCAACCGTCTGAACCGTATGAACCCCGGCCCCCACCAAAAGGAAGGCCAGCGCGGCCGAGCTGTGGCCGATCCAAACGGGCGCATCGGCGGCCTGATCGTAGCCGGACAGGACCAGAAGGGCGAAGGGCATGATCGCGAAACCGCCGAATTGCAGCATCGTGCCCTTCCAGATGTAGGGCACGCGCCGCCAGCCAAGGGCCGAGCGGTGTTGATCCGATTTGAACCCGATCACCGCGCGGAACGGCGCAAAGATGAGCGGCAAGGCCAGCATGATCGCAACGAGCGACGCAGGCACACCCAGTTCCACGATCATCACGCGATTGAGGGTCCCGACCAGAAGCACAAGGGCCATGCCGACGGAGACCTGAAACAGAGAAAGACGCAGAAGGCGTGACAGAGGGGCCGTTTCGCTGGCGACATCGGCAAACGGCAGGTAGCGCGGCGTGATCGTGGTGATCCGGCGCAGGATATTGTCACGTATGGCGCTCACGGATGCCCCGTTTCTGCTGGCCGCTATGGGATCTGGGCGACCGGGCCGGGTCAAGAAGCGGCGCGCGCTTCTATCCCCCGGTCGTGAAGAACAAGGCGCTTATTCGAGCGCCGTGTCGGTTGGTATCAATGCTCCCGCAGAGGCAAGCGTCACCGGGTCTTCGATGACAAGCCGTGCTGTCCGCCCATCGGGCAGGATCACCGTCATGCCGTCTTCGGCCGCGGCGTCGAGATACATTGGCGCGTCAGCTGTGACGTCAGCGCTTGCGGGCAGGACATTGGTTTCCGTTTCCAGCGCAGCCGACCCTTGCCCGAGTTCCTGTCCAGACAGGAAATCAGACACCCAGGTGGTGTTGCTGACAACGGCGACATGCACCGCAAAAGAGCCGACGGCGACCGCTGACAAAAACAGCGGAATACCGACGGTGGGCTTAACAACAAGCCAGATCTTTGAATTGTTCATGCGATCTTGCTCCCGTCAGCCCAGCCAAGGCGTAGCAACAGCCACGAGGAAGTGGGCGACCAAAGCGATCCCCCCAAACACCCGCGTGCCGTCGATGAGGTAGCTATGCACCTCTTCCGCCTCATTGAGGGTCAGACCCGTGGGCCAGACTTTATCCGGATCATCAGCCATGATGTTCCTCTCCTCTTTACTTCGAGATTAAGCACATGGGGCGAACCCCAAGTACCGGCGAGCGACGAGCCCGCAGAGGCAGTGACAATTTGGTCAAGCATCCGGGTCCATCACGTCCAAGAATGTCACATCAACCTTACACGTCAACTGTAAAGTTTAATTTACAAGCATCCACCTCGACGAACCCGTCGGCCAAGGCGGTTTCATGTGAAATGAACCAGCATGCAAGCAGTTGAAAACGAGCCGTTTTTCAAGTCGACATACCAGGCGAAGCAAACCGTGATGCCTGGGAATTTCGTTGATCCGGTCGGGTCTGAAGCTCGAAAACCGGTGGTGCTTGCGCCTTGGATCGACTCCAGAGCGCTGCAAATGTGTCAATCAAGCCTGACAGGAGAGTCGCCATATCAATAGGCTTGAGCCAGCCGGAACAAGTGTCAGCCTCTCGCAAAAATCGAATGGAATTGCAGCTATTGTGCCCGCGAAGCCCTGCAACCCGCCACATTCCAGCCATGTTTCAAGCGCGAATTATACGCAACAGGCGCGCCCCCGGATGGGCCGGGGTACAGCGCATGAAACACAGCAGGCAAACGCACCCATGGAACCCGACCACATCACTCAGGGAGACGAGTTGCCCCCCGGGGCAACCCTGTGCGGTGGGCAGTACCAGATCGACAGCTACCTCAACGCCGGCGGCTTTGGGGTCACGTATCTGGCGCGCGACAGTCTCGGTCGGCGCGTGGTCATCAAGGAATGCTTCCCAAGTGCGATGTGCTTCCGGTCCAACCAGACGGTCTGCGTCAGAAGCCAGGGCAACGCGGTCGAGTTCGACGCCATTCTGGAGCTGTTCGAGAAAGAGGCCCGCGCGCTCGCCTGTCTGCAGCATCCCTATATCGTCGGCGTTCATCAGTATTTCCGGGACAACGGCACTGCTTATATGGCGATGGATTTCGTTGAGGGCCGGACCCTTCTCGACCTGATCGAGAATGAGCCCGATCGCCTGACCCCAGAGGTGGTCAAGACGCTGCTGTCGCAGGTGTTGCAAGCGCTGAGCTACATCCACCGCAACGACATCCTGCACCGCGACATCTCGCCCGACAACATCCTGATCGACGACGACAACCTGCCTGTCCTGATCGACTTCGGTGCCGCCCGTGAGGACGCTACGCGGGTCAGTCGGGTCCTGTCGAAACTGCAAACCGTGAAGGACGGCTACTCGCCGCAGGAATTCTACCTTGCCGGCAGTGAGCAGACCTATGCCAGCGATCTTTATGCGTTGGCCGCGACGTTTTTCCATGTGATCACCGGCACCGCGCCACCAAGCAGCCAGACCCGCATGGGCGCCGCCGCCCGCGATGCCATCGACCCCCTTCCCGGGCAGCCCCGCATCGACGGCTATGACCCGGCCTTCGTGGCGGCGATCTGGCAATGCCTTGCGCTGTTCCCCAAAGACCGCCTGAGCGATGCCGAGCAATGGCAGGAAGTGATGGACGAAGGGTTGCGACAGAGAAAGCTGATGCAGCAGGCCGAGCGGGATCAAACGCTCGACAAGACCGTATCGCAGCTGGTGCGGGACTTCTTTCGCGACTTCACCCCCAAAGCACCCGAGGCGGCCAAGGCAAAACCGGCACCGCCCAAACCCGCCGCGCGCATCGTGCCGCTTGAGCCGGAAGATGACGCACCGGTGCTAGGCGCGGATGATGGCGATGACGCGTCCGACCGCCTGAGCGCAGAGGTCCAACCGGCACGGCCGCGCAAGCCCCGTCTGGAGCCGATCGAGCGGATGAAGCTGAAGTACCATCGGCCCGACCCTGCCCCCGAACTCGCCCCCGAGTTGGCCACCGATCTTGACCAAGAGACCAGCCTCGCGCCGCCCGCAGCAACCAGATCCGGATGGCGATCGCTATTTGCCAAACCCAACGCCCCCGCAACAAAACCCCTGACCGGGGATGACCGAGCAGAGGAAAACGCATGAGTATCAACAGATTACGAAACGTAGCCGTGCGCATGCGCCCCCCAAGCTCAGCCAAGGGAGCAGCGCCCGAGGCCAAGCATGAGGCAAAACATGAAGCCGAGCCGGGCGCGGACGCCCCCTCCGTGCCCCGCCGCATCGTGGTCAGCCGCCCCGAGCCAGAGCAGAAGCGGCAGATCTGGGACCTCGAACCCGAGGACGCGGCGGTTGCAGCGCCAAGCGCCACGACTAGCCCGACGCCAAGCCCGACGCCAAGCTCGATGCCAGAGCCTGTCCCCACGCCTGTCCCCACGCCGGGCCCGGCCCCGATCCCACCGGTGCCCGCAGCGCCTACTCTCCCGCCCGCTGCGCAGGCAGAACCGGCCCCGAGCCGCGCCAAAACGCGTATCATCGGCTTTCATGCCGAAGACATCACCGGCGCCGGGGCCGCCGGGGCTGTCGCGAAAGGCCCCGCCTATCCGGCCGGGTTCCTGGTCGTGATTGATGGCCCCGGCCGCGGCGCGCATTTCATCGTCACGACCCATGTCTCGACCATCGGGCGCGGCGCGGATCAGGACGTCTCGCTTGATTTCGGGGACGAAAGCATCTCTCGCAGCGGCCATGCCTCGGTCATGTATGACCCCGAACAGAATTGCTTCTTTCTCGGCCATGGCAACAAGGCCAACGCCGTACGCCGCAACGCGATGCCGGTGCTTGCCACCGAAAAGCTCGACCATGGCGATGACATACGCATCGGCAAGACAACGCTGCGGTTCCATGCGTTCTGCGGCGCGGATTTCACATGGGATGACGCCTATGACACATGACGCCCACACGTTCGAATACGATGTCGCTTCCGCCCTGGCACAGGGCGCGCGGACCCGGCAGGAAGATGCCCTGGCCGTGGCCTTTGCCGAGGGCGCGCCGGATGGCTTTGCCGTTCTGTCCGATGGGATGGGCGGACATGCCGGTGGTGATCTGGCCAGTCGCGCCATCGTGACCGAGGTCTTTGCCGCCCTGACGCTGGATGAGGTCGCGCGCCGCAACATGCCGCCCGTCGCCCTGCGCCGCGCGGTGTCGCGCGCCAACGAAGGGGTGCAGGCCTGCGTGACGTCGAACCCGGAGCGCGCCGGAATGGGGGGCACATTGGTGGCCGCCCATGTGGCCGATGGCACCATGCATTGGGCCTCCGTTGGCGATTCTGTGCTTTACCTGTTTCGCAACCAGACCTTGTCGCGGCTCAACGCCGATCATTCCATGGCCCCGCAACTCGACCTTATGGCGGCCAATGGCGCCATCACCGAGGCAGAGGCCGCAGCGCATCCGCAACGCAATTGCCTGACCTCCGCGCTGACCGGGGACGCGATTGCCGAGCTTGATTGCCCCGAAGCCCCGCTGGACCTCAAAGCCGACGACATCCTCATCCTTGCCAGTGACGGGCTGCAATTCCTGCCCGACCCGATCATCGAGGCGCTGCTTTTGCGCGCCCGAAACGAGCCAAGCCGCGCCATCGCACGCGACCTTTTGGACGCCTTGGCGACCCTGAATGACCCGGAACAGGACAATACGTCTTTGGTGGTGATCCGCCCGATCCGCACCAAGCGCCGCGAGCGTCAAAGCGGATTGCTGCAAACCTCGTCCGCGATGTTCAAGGCCGTGCGCCGCGCCGTCGCGCCTTCCGTTCACATCGATCCAAAGGGATCATAACCCATGCAGGCCCTAGCCGTAGACCCAACTGACACCCTTGCGAAGCTTGATCGCCTTGTCGCCTCCGGCAGCCTCCCGTCACGGGATGCGGCGCGGTGTGCGCATCTGGCCGACGCGTTACGCAAGCCGGTACGGGTTTGCCTTATGGGGCCCGCGCAGGGCGATCTGCGCACCATCGTCTATGGCATTCTCGGCACTGACATCGCCCCCGATGGCATGTCGCTGCCCTCTGCGATTGAAATGGGCAACGGCCCGCGGGTTCAGACGGTCGCCACGTTGGAAGACGGCACGCATCTCGCGTGTGACGGATGGCCCGATGCCGATCTTCTTGCCGAAGCCCCGGTTTTCCTGCAGCTCGATGCCCCGATCGAGGCGCTGCGGCGGATGTCCTTTCTTGCCCTTTCGCTTGACACGAACCCGTCGATGCATCGACCCGCGCTGGCCTGGGCCGCGCGGCGCACGGATATCGCCGTATGGTGCACACCGAGGTTCTCGGTGGTCGATGCGCGGATCTGGGCCAACGCGCCCGAGCGGCTGACCCATCGCGCCTATCTGGTGGAGACCGACCCAAGCGCCGACGTCACCCATCACGAGGCCCGGCGCGAATTTGCCGGGCGCCTGCAATTGCCACTGCCCGGGGACATCGCCCCCCTGCTTGACCGGCTGCGCGATGACATTGACGAGGCGCGCATGGCCGACGTGGATGCCGCCCATCTGTTGTTGCATCGCCTGGGGCAATTGACGGCTGAGGACACCGCGCCCGAGGCGGGCGAGAACACCGCGCCCGAGGTAAGCTGTGAGACCCACGAAGACGCGCCTGCTTCACGCCTTGATCGGGGCCTTGACCGGAGCCACGGGCAATTGGCCCGGCTCCGCGATGTGCTGTCCGAGCCGACGTTGTTCCTTGCCCGTCGGGCCCGCGCCTTGGCCGAAGACCTCGCTTGGACCGACCCCGACACGACGCCTGATTGGCCGCAGATCGCGCTTACGCATGTTGGCGAAACCGCCGAGGCGCTGCGCGACCGGACCGCCGATTGGCCCGATGACCTGCCTGAATTCACCGACCTGACCGACATGATCGAAGAGGCAACGGACCTTGTCCTGCTGCTTCAGATGGAGGCCGGACCGGATCAGGTCGAAGACGCGGCGGGGCTTTTGCATCAATTGCGCCAAAGCTTTGACATGTGCCGACTTGGGCAGGGGGTGGCCGCATGAAACACGACGCCGAATTCGACACCCTGCCCCCCGATCAGGCGCTTGTCGCGCAAGCCTATCGCGGCCTGTCGCCGCTTGCGCGCGATCTGGGCCGGTTGGAAACCGCGCTCGACCACCTTCAGGTGGCCGGTGGCAAGGACCATGCCGAACAGATCCGCACCCTGCGCCAGCAATTGCGCGGCTTCGAGCCATCCGTCACGCTGATCGGGCAAGTCAAGGCAGGCAAGACCTCGCTGGCCAACGCCATGTCGGGCAAGCTTGGGCTCTTGCCGTCCGACATCAACCCATGGACCTCGGTCGTGACCTCCGTGCACATGTCCCCGCGCCGCAATGAGGCCAACCAAAAGGCGCGCTTCCGCTTTTTCACCGATGCGGAATGGGCGAACCTTCTGACCACCGGCGGACGGGTCGGCGAATTGGCAAGCCGCGCAGGCGCGGACCAGGAGCTTGAAAAAGTCCGCCGCCAATTGGACAGCATGCGCGCCGCCGCCCGTACGCGGTTGGGCGAGCAATTCGAAATGCTGCTCGGCCAGACCCATGATTACGGCTATGTCGATCCCGAATTGGTGCAGCGCTACGTTTGCCTGGGCGATGAAGACGATGGCACGGCGGCGCAGGGGCGCTTTGCCGATATCACGCGCGCCGCCGATCTTGCCGTTGGCCAACCCGCCCTGCCCCTGTCGTTGTGCCTGCGCGACACGCCGGGCGTGAACGACACGTTCATGGTGCGCGAACAGATCACCGTAAACGCCATTCGCGGCAGCAAGCTCTGCGTGGTGGTCCTGTCGGCGCATCAGGCGCTGTCGAATGTCGATCTGGCGCTGGTGCGCCTGATTGCCAACGTGCCTGCGCGCGATGTGATCATCTTCGTGAACCGGGTCGACGAGTTGACCGACCCGGCCCGCGACATCCCCGAAATCCGGGCCTCCATCGAGGCGACGTTGAAATCCCTGAGCATCCCGGCAGAGGCCGAGATCCTGTTCGGTTCTGCGCAATGGGCCAATGCAGCATTGTCGGGCGAATTGGGCCGGATGGGGCGCGACAGCGCGGAGGCGTTGCTGAACTGGGCGCGGTTCAAGGCCAATACCGGCGATCTGGAAAAAGACACGACGCGCATGGTCTGGGACCTCTCGGGTCTGCCCGAACTTGGCCAGGCGATGGCCGAGCGGATCACGGCGGGCGAAGGGGCTGCGACGCTGGCGCGCGTGGCATCCGCAGCCCGCAACATCGCAGGCGCCATTGCAGCCGCCCAGGCAGTGTCAGATCGCCAGATGGTCGAACGCCGCCATGCGCCCGTGGACCCCGAAGCCCTTGCGAAATCGGTTGAAGACATCACGGCGCAGGGCACGCGCGAGTTGGAAAAGACCTGCGCCGCCTTGACCGCGGATCTCGACCTGCGGCTGGCCAAAGCGCAGGAAACCTTCACCAGCCGGGCGACCACGGCGCTGGTCCGGCACCTGGAATCCTACGGCGAAGAGATCGAATGGACCTATGAGCCATCGGGTCTGCGCCTGCTTATGAAATCCGGCTACAACGTGTTCTGCGCGAAATCCCACCGGGCGGCGGCCAAGGTGTTCCATGACACATCCACCGCGCTGCAAACCCTCTTCGAGGAGGTCTTCGGCCTGAGCCATTCCGGTTACGCGCTTGAAGCGCCCATCGTGCCCGAGCCACCGGTGCCTGTGATGCTGGGTCAAACCATTGCACTCGACATCAAGGGAAGCTGGTGGACCCGTTGGTGGCGACGCAAGCGCGACTACAGCGCCTATGCCGACGAATTCCGCGCCCTGATCGAGGCCGAAGTGGCCCCCATGGCCGCAGCGCTGGCCGACGACCACGCCTATCCCCATGCCGATGCGCTGCGCGCCGTGTTGAGGACGTTCATCGCCGAGCAATGCAATGTGCTGATGGGGCTGGCCGCGCACACGGCCACCGATCTCGACCAGATGCGACGCGATCAGGCGCAGGCCTCAGCCACCCAAAGCGACGCCTTGTCGGCGGCGCATTCCATTCTGGCGGATTTTCCAATGGCCAATCACGAGGGACGCGTATGACACACAGATCTGATAAACCCCTGCGCGCAGCACTTCTGGGAGAGTTTTCCGCAGGCAAAAGCACGCTGGCCAACCTGATGCTGGGGCGCACGCAATCGCCCGTTCGGGTGACCGCCACCCAGATGCCGCCGCTGTGGTATACGTTTGGCGATGCGGGTCCAGTGCGTGTTCTGGACGACGACACAGAAGAGCCCCTCGCCGAGGACGGCACGAATTCGGTTCCGCTGGAGGGCACAAAGGCGGTGAAGATCGCGCTGGATGCCCCGATCCTTGAGCGCTTCGATATCTTCGACATGCCCGGAAGCTCGGACCCGAACATGGACCCCGGGACCTGGGATCGGCTTATGCCCGAGGTTGATATCGCAATCTGGTGCACGCCCGCGACGCAGGCCTGGCGGCAATCGGAAGCGGCCCTTTGGGATGCGATGCCGCCCGCCCTGCAACAGCGCAGCATGCTGCTGCTGACCCGCATCGACAAGGTCAGCACTCCGGACCGAAAGCGGGTCCTGCAGCGGGTCCGATCCGAAACGCAGGGGCAGTTTCGGCACGTCCTGCCCGTGGCCCTGTTGTCCGCGCAGGCCCCGCTTGCGCAATGCACCGCGTCGGGCATGGCCGATGTCATGGTCTCGCTTGAAGACCTCTGCACCCATGCCGCGCCGTTCGTGGCACCGCCACCGCAACCCGATCGCCCCGTGCGCGACGAAACAAGGGCCTGCGTGCGGCCATTGATCACAAAACCACGCCGTGTCTCGGCGCAAAGGCTTACCCCCACGCACAGGCGGCGCGCGAATGACGCCGGCGCCCTGATCTGATTGGTCAAATCCATGTCGCCCAACACCTTTCCTGATTTCCGCGCCGCGCATCCCGATTGCGCCTTGCTGGTCCTGAGCGATACTCGCTCGGGCACCGTTCTGGCAGCGGATGGGGCGTTGGCCTATCCGCAGGAATATCTCGACGCGATCAGTGCCTCGGCACGCGAGGTGATGGCCGGGTCCGGCGCGCGGCGGGCTTGGGCGTTGTTCGCGACCCCGAACGGGATGCGCGCCTTTCGGGCGGTGCCGCATCTGGGGGATGTGGCGTTGACCTGCCTGATGGCTCCGGGCGCCGATATCGACGCGATGCTGACCCGTCTCGACGCGCTCGCGGGTCGCATCGAACCATGGGAGGCCGCAGCATGAGCCATCTTGCACGCCTGCGCGAGACGTTGAATGCGACGGCTGTGATCGGCGGCCCCGCGCAAGACGCCAACCCGGTTGTGGCGATGGCCGATGCGATCAACCGAACGATCCTGCCGCGACGGCTGGAGGTCAGATTGCCAGACGGTGTTCGGGTGACGCTGTTTCTGCGCAATCGCCGCCTGCACCGGATGGAGCGTAACGCCCCAAGCACCGCGCCCTGGAACACGGCGTTGAGCCCGTCGGATTGTGATGGCGTGGCCGGGGCCCTGCAAGCCACCTGCCCCGCCGGAACCATCGCCACATTTCACATTGCAAAGGCACAATCCGACGACCCGTTCGACGGCCTTGGCGTCGCGGCAAGCGCATTGATCGAACGGCTCGCCCCGAGCGGAGCGACCGATGCCTGCGACATGCAAGACCGCCTTGTCGCAATCGCCGAGGCCGCGCCTGCGCAGGTGGAGGCCAGCTTTGCGATGGCCGGTGACGAGATCGCGCCCCTGACCGGATCAGAGGCCACAATCGACGCGCTTCTGCCCGAGATCACGGACCTTTTCATCGAAATCACCGAAGATGCGTTCTCGCTTGCCGGTGCGCTGGAAACCGACGGCACATTGGTTGTGCCGCGGGCCGGATCTTCGTCGGGCTGTCACCTGATCGTCGGGCGTGTGGGGATGCTGGGTCTGCTGGTGTTGCGCGATACGACCCCGGGCGCGGCGCTTGCCCTGTGGGCGGAGACACCGGCCTAGGGCATCGGCGCCGGTCCAAGCGAGCCGCGCAGCCGCAATTCGGTATTAAGGTGCTGGCTTTCCAACGGCGTCCCATCTTCCAGAAGTGCGATCAGGGCGCGCGCCGCGCGGCGGCCCATGTCGCGATGCGGGACACGGACCGTCGCGATTTCGGGCGTCGTGACTTGCGCCAATTCGATGTCGTCAAAACCGGTGATCGACACGTCTTCGGGCACACGCAACCCCATCGCATGGGCTTGCTTGACGGCGCCAACCGCCAGCACGTCATTGGCACACATAACCACCGAGGGGCGGTCCGGCTGGCTCATCACCGCCGCGAACCCGGCGGCCCCGGTATCGATCCCGTACCGCGTGCGATGGATCACCAGGTTATCGGCAGGCAGTGCGGCCTCGCGCATCGCTTCGGCCACGCCGCGCACCCGTTCCGCGACACGGTCATTGGTGTCGGTATCGGCGGCGATCAACGCGATGCGGCGATGGCCAAGGCGCAAGACCTCTTCGGTCAGGCGACGCATGGCGTGGCGATTGTCAAAGCCGATGGTCGGGTCCGTGCGTGACGGATCGAAAGCCCAGGTGATCAATGTCGGCACATTGCGCGCCTTGATGAAGGCCGTGATCGCCGGGGCCCGTTTGAACCCGATCAACAAAAGCGCATCCGCGCCGCGCGCAATCAGGGACCGGATCTGTTTCTCTTCGAGGTCCGTGCGATAGGCCGAGCTTGCCACCAGCAACGTGTAGCCGTCGCCGTCCAATTCCTCCTGCAACGCCTGGATGCCTTGCGCGAAGACCGCGTTTTCCATCGTGGGGATGATCGCGCCGATGGTCCGCGTGCGCTGCGACGCCATGGCGCGTGCGCCAAAATTCGGCGAATATCCCAATTCGTCCACCGCATCCTGCACCCGCTCGCGCGTTTGGTCCGAGACCAGTTCCGGAAAGTTGAGGCTGCGCGATACCGTCGCCGTCGAGACCGAGGCGAGGCGCGCCACGTCTTCCAAAGTCGGTGCAGATTTTGCGTCTTTGGTCATGTGGGGTCATCCCTGTGTCACTGCGATGCATGCGCCGATCATGTGCATCGGCCATCTCTTGGCGCGAATGCAAGCCCTTTCATATCCGCCCAAGCGTCCAACAAGGGCCGCGCGTCATCCCTGGCTTTGAAATTCGCGCAAGACGCGACCGGTGTTTGCGCCCGTGCGCTGACCGTCGCGCATCGACAACGCTCCGTTCACCAGAACATGCGCGATGCCCGAGGCGTAGCGGCGCGGATTTCGGGCCGTCACGTTGGATGCAATCGCCGCCGGATCGAAGACGCAGACATCGGCGTGGTAGCCTGCCCGAAGCTGCCCGCGCCCCTTTAGACCAAGTCGGTGTGCGGGGATCGACGTGATCTTTGCCAAACCCTCCGCAAGGCTCAGGATGCCGCGATCGCGCACGTAATGCTGCAAGAACCGCGCCGCCCACCCATAGCCGCTGAGCGAGCCGACGTGATCGCTCAGGACACCGTCATTCGCGATGGCCACCGTATCCGAGATCACGGCGCATTCGGGTTGGCTCAGGCACAATTCAACGTCGGAATTGCGAAAGCTTTTCGACGACCACATCGTCCCCATCAGGTTATCGCCTTCCTCCAGCAGGATATCGAGGACAGCATCATAGGGATCGACCCCGCGCATGCGCCCGATCTCTTCGAAATCGGCCCCGACCAGATCCTTGTTGTGGGTCGCGTTCAGCAGGACGATGTCCTTCCATTGCCGCGCCTTCACGATCAGCCACATCGGCTTGGGGTTGGCTTTGATCCGCTCGCGCATGTCCGGATCGGCAAGGCGTTTGAGCACATCGTCGATGGAACCCGC
>CAZPJO010000028.1:12097-15103 GCA_964586895.1 uncultured Roseicyclus sp. | reverse complement strand
GCTCATGGTCTGGCATTTGTCGCCCGCTGGAATGGTCAGACGCACGGCGATTACGCTTATTCGGTGGCCGAGCATTCGATCCTCGTGACCGACATCCACGCCCGTCTCGCCCCCGATGCGCCTGTGAAATGGCGGCTGGCGGCGCTTCTGCACGATGCACCGGAATATGTGATCGGGGATATGATCAGCCCGGTGAAGGCGGCGGTCGGTCCGGGATACGGGGCGCTGGATGATCGCCTGTGCGCGGCGATCCACCTGCGCTTTGGCCTGCCTGCCGCTTTGCCGAAAACGGTCAAGGCGGTGATCAAAAGGGCTGACAAGATATCCGCTTGGCTGGAGGCGACGCAATTGGCGGGCTTCACCGGAGCGGAGGCCGACAAGTTCTTCGGCAAACCCGACCCAGCCGTGATCGATGGCCTGACCCTGCATCTAAGGCCCCCGTCCGAGGTGCGCGCCGATTTCACCGCGCGCCACGCCCGTTTGATGGAGCTCCTGTGATCAAGATCCGCAAAGCCCACCCTTTGGATGCGCGCGAGATGACCGCGATCCTGAACACTATCATCGAGATCGGCGGCACGACCGCCTACACCGACCCCGTCACCGAAGGCTACATTCGCGACCGCATGTCGGACGCGCCGGACGCCTCCGCGTGGCATGTGGCCGAGACCGAGGCGGGCGAGATCGTGGGGTTTCAATGGATCGCTCGCGGGGCGGCGTATCTGCCGCCGGAGGCCGCCGAAATCGCGACATTCGCAAAGCCCGGCCAGCAGGGGCTTGGCATCGGTTCGCGGTTGTTCGAGGCGACATGCAAGGCCGCGACGGCGCTTGGATATGCCTGGATCAACGCCAATATCCGCGCCGATAACGAAAGCGGGTTGACCTATTACCAATCCCGAGGGTTTGAGGATTACGGCAGGATCGAAGGCTTGCGGCTGGCCGACGGAACAATTGTCGACAAGATCCTCAAGCGCTTCGATCTGTAAGCCGAATTACAGGATTCCGCTCTGACGCAACCACCGGCGGCGGTCGTCCTCATCGCGCTTGCGCTGGGTTGAAGTGCGATGGTCAGAGCTGGACCAATGGTCCGGCGCATCCCAGTTGGCCTCCGCGCGGGCTGCGATTTTCAGTGAATTTGCGAGAATTCCAAACATCATATGTTCCTTTCTGGTTTCTGCCACCTTGATACGCCCTTGCGGGGCAAAGGCCGAATCCGCAATACTGACAACATGTCATCTGAGATTACATATGGATTGGCGTGACATCCCCTCCCTCTCGGCGCTGCGGGCGTTCGAGGCGGCGGCGCGGCTTGGATCCTTGTCCGAAGCAGCGCGCAGTTTGAACGTGACCCATGCCGCCGTGGCCGCCCATGTGCGCGCGCTGGAGGCCGAGTTCGGGCAACCGCTGCTGATGCGTGCCGGGCGTGGCATGGTGCCGACACAATGCGGTGCCGAGCTGGCGCGCGACCTCGGCACCGGCTTTGCCGAGATCGCTGCAGGCGTGCGCGCGATGCGGCGCGGACGGGAGGATCGCCCGGTGATCCTGACCACGACGCCCAGTTTTGCGCAGAATTGGTTGATGCCCTGCCTTGCGTCGTTCTGGGCCGCGCACCCCGACGTGCCGCTCAGCGTGCAAACGGATCATGCCATCGCGGACCTGCGCCGCGATGGCGTGGACCTTGCCATTCGCCATGGCAAAGGCCCTTGGCCTGGGTTGGAGGGTCTGGTTCTGACCCCTGCGACAATGGTCGTCGTCGGGCAGCCCGGGCGCTTTGGCCCCGTTCCCAAGGACCCGACCAGTGCCGAGGCCTGGGCGCGGATTGTCGATTTGCCCTGGCTGCTTGATCAATCCCATAGCGAATTCAACAAGCGATTGATCCGCCTTGGCATAGACCCGGACAAACTGACCGCGACGGAACTGCCGTCAAACGCGCTTTTGCTGCCCGCTTGCCGGGCGGGCGCGGGGATCTCGGCGCAGCCACTGGCGCTGGTCAAAACGGATATCGCTGACGGACGGCTGGAAGTTCTGGCGGAAGAGGTCGATAGCGACTACGCCTACCACCTGTTGCATTTGCCTGGCCCGCTATCGCGCCGTGCTCAGACATTTGTGACATGGCTGCGCCGCGACTCGCAAAGTATCGCAGGCGCAAAATAAGACAGGAGGCGACGTGTCGTGGCAAAGTTCAAAGGGTTCGTGCGCATTGCCTCAAGTTACAATCTGATTGACGTGCGTATGGCCGTGGCCGCGCTTGAAGGCGCCGACATCCTTGCCATCGCGCCCGGTACGGAATTGTCCAACACCATGCCCCACGCGAGTCTTGCGTTCGGTCCGTTGGAGATCCACGTGCCAGCGGAAAAAGCAGATGAGGCGGCCGCACTTCTGAACGCTATCGCAGCCGGCACTGTAATTCCCCATGATCAGCGCGACTTGATGGAGGATGAGGCCGAGGACGCGCCTCAACCCCTGCGCAGCGAGGTCAGCATAGCTGACAAGATCCGCAATCTTTTCGGGTTTGTTGTTGGCGGTGTGTCGCAGCCGCTCAAAGGCGTTCTGGTCGAAAAGCGAAAGCGGCGCGACGGCGATTAATTGATCGCCAAAGGCGCGCAGGCCTCGCCCGCTGCGCCGGTTTCGGTGCTCCATCCCACGAAAGACCCGCTGCGAAACACCAAAAGCGGCCCATCGCGCCAGCGTGCCGCGGATCGTGTGGAGCCGTCGCAGGGAAGCACGCGGGGCGCATCGCCTTGCAGCCGTGTCATCGTGTCGATCACACCCGCCTGCGCGCGCCCGTAGTCGATGCGCTGGCCGGAGCCGACCACGTCGATCCCCCGCGCGTCATAGGCCAGCGGAAACACCGGCCTGTCCAACGGCGGGGCTTGGCCGCCGCCACCGACGCAGGCGGCCAGAAGCACGGGAAACGTATAGACCAGCTTCGGCAGGCGAAGCCTCACCGGGGCGAGCGTTTGGCGAGGATGCGTTGCAATGTCCGCCGGTGCATGTTCAGCCGCCGCG